>CANQFE010000004.1 GCA_947598285.1 uncultured Bacilli bacterium | reverse complement strand
AAGAATATCATGAAGGGATATTAAATGGAATGGATCCAGTGATAAAGGGAGACTTAACACCAGTGACAATAGATAATGAAGGAACAGTAAGAAAAGCAGATTTAAAAGAGGCATGGTATAGTTATTCCAACAAAGAATGGGCAAATAGTATCATCTTACAAAATAGTTATGAAAGTTTAAGTGCCTATGGAAAAATATATGGAGGAGCTACTTTATCTAATGATCATGTAACATTAGATGGGCAAGATGATTATATTGATTTAGGATTAGAAAACTATGATTTTAAAAATGAAGTAACAATAGCAATCAATGTCAAAATAAATAGTGGTGGTAAATATCAAGTGATATTAGGAAATCAAGAAACATCAGGATTAGGAATAGAATTAACAGATAATAATCAGTTACGAGGATTTATTTATACAGATACCTATCATTATGCTACTTATACGCCCAAAAATGAAGAATCAATATCTCAAAATTATTATTGTATAATATTGGTATACAACGGTTCAAATTTAAAACTATATATAAATGGTGAAGAGATGGATAATCAAACATATTCAGGAAATATTACTCAATCTACAATGTCTATTTTTATAGGAGCAAATCCCCAACCAAATGGTAATCATTTAGGTTTTGCAAATATTGATGTCAAACAAGCAGCAATCTTTAATCGAGCAATCAGTGAAGAAGAAATAGCAAAAATGACAGAAGATATTAAAATTACAGACAGTAATGGTTTATTAAAATATGTTGATTTTACCAATAAACAAAATGAAGATTATGAACCAAAAGAAGTGATACCAGAAGATGTGATTGAAAGTTATTTTGTGTGGATCCCAAAATATAGATATCAATTATTTAATTTAGGAAACTATAAGGAAGTCATAAATTTAGGAAATATACCATCGAGTGCAAGTGTTCCTAATAATAACCAAGAAATCAAAATCAAATTTGGGGATTATAATACAGTAAATGGATATAAAGAATGTAAAACACCAACAACAAGTGATAATGGAGATTGTAAAGTAGGAGATTATATGACTCATCCAGCTTTTACCGCATTTGAAGGATCAACAGGCTTTTGGGTAGGTAAATTTGATACAGGATACTTAGGTGCTAAAAGTAAAGATGATGCTCAAAAAAATGAATTTGCAAAAGATAAAGTAATTATTAAACCAAATGTTTATGGTTGGTCTAGAATTAATGCTTCAAATGCCCATTTAAATAGTTATAACTATCAAAGAGATAATTTAGATAGTCATATGATGAAGAACAGTGAATGGGGAGCAGTAGCCTATTTAACAAATTCAAGATATGGAAGATGTAATGGAGTCACTTGTGAAGAAGTAAGAATTAATAATTCGCATAACCTTATTACTGGTTCTTCTTCTAAAAATGCTCCAACTTGTGGGTATACTTCTTCCAATGAAGAATGTAATAAATACGAGGTAACGGAATTGAGTCAAGATGGAACATACATCAATAATTATTTTAATCCTTTCAGTAATGTTTCAAGCACTACTGGGAATTATAGTGGGATTTATGATATGTCAGGCGGAGTTTATGAGTATGTGATGGGTGTTATGAAAGATGAAAATGGGAATCCTAGTAATGATAATTCAGGATTTAATGATGCTTTTCCTGAAGCGAAATATTATGATTTGTATGATTATGATACAATCGATACAAATTATAAAAATGGAATCTTGGGAGATGCAACGAAAGAACTAGGGCCATTTTATACTGCAAATTATTTAGGCAAAACTACTCTTCGCTCGATAAGTGGTTATTATGCAGATGCAGCAAATATGGTAGTAGATACACATTCATGGTTTGTAAGAGGTATGGCATTCTTTTATGGAACAGATGCAGGGTTAGGAGCATTTAGTAGCATTACAGGAGGAGTGATCACATCCAATAATTATGGTTTTCGTATTGCTTTAACACCAATCAAGAATTTTTAAAATAATTGTAAGAAAAGAAATAAATCAATAGTAAAATAATAATTACCAACATGTCAATTGACCTCTGGGGGGGGGGTATTTGGTAGAATCATCATAAATAGGTATGGTGATTTTTTAATATGAAATTACAAAAATTTAAAGAGAACAATAAAAATCAAAAAGTAATAATCATATTTACGATAGCTTGTGTATTATTGATCACAGGAGTTTTCATCTATAAAACATTTGCCATCTTTCAAACAAATCTAAATGAAGATATCATAAATGGAGAAGTACAAGATATAGGAGATTTAGAGTTTGCCTTTTATATCGATGATGGAAAAGAAGATAAAATATCAAAGACAGCACCAAAGAAAGAAGAAGGATATAGTTTAGATACTAGTAGTAGTTATTGCAAAGATATGACAACAGGAGAGAAAGTAAGTAGAATCAATTGGGATAATGAAAGATGGGGACCATATCTATCCAATATTACAACAACGAAAACGAAATGTTATTTACATTTTAAGAAGATCTATGAAGAAGATACATTAAATGGAGCGATACCAGATTTAATGAATGGAAGATTAGTACCAGTGGTTATATCAGAAGATGAAAAACCAAGTGATATAACTTATGTTGGAGCACAAGCAGGAAAAGTAGAGAAAGCAGATATTACTAGTGAATGGTATAACTATGGGAAACAGCAATGGGCGAATGCAGTGATATTAAGAGATGGAGTAGTTGATAACTATACACCAGGAGAAGAAATCAAAGAAAAAGATATTGAAAGTTATTTTGTATGGATTCCAAGATATCGATATGTATTACAAGAAGATGAAAGTACATATACAGTATATACTAGTGTAACAGAATTAGGAAATAAAACAAATGTAACAGAAGTTTATGAAGCGATGAAAGCAACTAATAAAGTAGGAAATAAAGGAGAAAGCTCTGTTTTTGAAATCGCATTTGAAACAAAAGATAGTGGCAATAAACAAGGAAGTAAAAAAGGAGATTCTATCACTCATCCCGCTTTTGAAGCTTTTGATAGTAATGGATTCTGGGTCGGAAAATTTGAAACAGGATATAATCAAAATAGTGATACAACAAAAGAAATTACAACAAGTAATTGGACCAAAGCAAATGCAGAAAATACTAGCAATACGAATAAAGAAGAACCATCAAAAGTCATCATCAAACCAAATGTGTATAGTTGGAGAGGAATACAAATAGCTAACGCCTTTTATACATCATATAATTACAAACGTGAATTAGAAAGTCACATGATGAAAAACAGTGAATGGGGAGCAGTCACTTATTTAACAAATTCGAAGTTTGGTAGATGTACTAATGAAAAATGTGAAGAAGTAAGGATTAATAATAATAGTGATTATATTACAGGATATAGTGCAAAGAATGTACCAACAGCAGGAAGTCCAGTATATAATAGTACAGATTCAACAACGTTAAATCAAGATGGAGACAATGGATATCATTATTATAATTCGTCTAGTGTACAATCAAGTACCACTGGAAATTACAGTGGAATCTATGATATGGCAGGAGGAGCCTG
Organism: uncultured Bacilli bacterium; assembly: GCA_947598285.1. Lineage (GTDB taxonomy): Bacteria > Bacillota_I > Bacilli_A > RF39 > UBA660 > Ventrenecus. The sequence goes on along the minus strand of CANQFE010000004.1, from coordinate 47,105 downwards.
GGATTGTGTCATGGGGGTAATGCAAGGCAGTAATGCATCTTCATCTCCAGCAAGTGGAGCTGATTCTTCCAATAATTCAGGATTTAAAGGGCTATATAGTAATTGCAAAGAAAATGGTGGAAGGGGTAGTAATTGTGGTGAAAATAAAACAAATACAAATGGAAAAGAATGGTCATCTTCAAAATATTATGATTTATATGATTACAAAACAATAGATCAAGAATATCAAAGAGGAGTATTGGGAGATGCTACCAAAGAGTTAGGACCGTTTTACCGTGTTTCATATAATGGTGGAACTTCAGCAAGATTTATCGGAAGTTACAATGCTGATTTAGCCTATTTTATAGTTTCAAGTAACCCATGGTTCAGACGTGGTGGAGGATATGGAGATGGTACAGATTCAGGCGTTTATGCATTTCATGGTGTCAATGGGCAAGCAGATACTGCTTTTAGTTTCCGTGTTGTTTTATCTCCTTAAATTTCTTTTTTGTTTTTCTTTAAAACGACAATTTTTGAGTCGTTTTTTTTGTATAATCAAGATGGTGAGAGTATGATAGTCTATTTGGATTTAGTGTTTGGATTAAATTTGTTTTTTGATTTTTTCTTACTTTTTACTGTCAATAACACATTAAAAAGAAATGCTTCTCTTGGGCGTATTTTTTTAGGGACTTTGGTAGGTTCTATTAGTTTTCTCTTTTTGTTTTTTTCACTGAATTCTTTCTTTTTATTTTTTTTGAAGCTTTTGATTAGTTTTTTCATGTGTCTTACTGCTTTTGGTTTTAAAGATTCTAAATATGTAATTCAAAATATGACTTATTTTTATATGACTAGTGTTGTTTTAGGGGGTTTTCTTTATTTTTTAAATTTAGAATTTTCGGAATCGCAGATGGGACTTGTTTTTACATATCAAAATTATTCCATTCCTTATCTTGTTTTAGTTATTATTTCACCAGTGATGTTATATATTTATTATAAAGAAAGAAAGGAGATACATCATTATGAACAATTTTATTCAGTAATTATTACATTTTTAGATGGAACACAGAAAACATTTCATTCTTATTTAGATACGGGAAATAAATTAAAGGATCCCATTACCAAAAAATATATTGTTTTGATTAAAGAACAGTTGTTACCTAAAATTGATTCGCATACTTTACTTTATGTTCCATATCATTCTTTAAATCATACAGGTATTATTCGATGTCTTAGAATAGAATCGTTAGAATTAAATGAAAAGAAAAGTAAAAATTATTTAGTTGGAATTAGCGAAGGAGATTTGCTTCGCGATGGAGTTGAATGTGTTTTAAATTCATATTGTTTGGAGGAACTATTATGATACAAAAAATTTTAAATTGGTTAAAACAAAAATATAGTGAATGCTTTTTTATTGGAAGTAGTGATAAACTACCACCGCCTTTAGGAAAAGAAGAAGAACGGCAATTAGTTTTACGAGCTCAACAAAATGATATTGAGGCTCGTAATAAACTCATTGAACATAATTTAAGATTGGTAGTGTTTTTAGCTAAGAAATATGAAAGTACTGGTTATGAAATGGAAGATTTGGTCAGTATTGGTTCAATTGGCTTAATTAAAGGGATTAATACTTATAAACTTGATAAAAATATTAAGCTTGCTACTTATGCATCAAGATGTATTGCTAATGAAATTTTAATGTTTTTAAGAAAAAATAAAAAAAGGAAAAAAGAGATTTCTTTAGAAGATAGTTTAAATTATGATAGTGAAGGAAATGAACTTCATTTAGAAGATGTTTTAGGAACTGATAGTGATTTGGTGAGTGATGAATATGAGAAGATGGTAGATCAAAGTTTCGTGGCTCAAGAGATTAGTAAATTAAATTCTCGGGAAAAACAAATTATGGTTTTACGTTATGGACTTAATAATACAGAAAGCTATACTCAAAAAGAAGTTGCAGATATGTTAGGAATTAGTCAATCTTATATTTCCCGAATTGAAAAAAAAGTCATTAAAAATATTAAAGACTTAATGAAAACTTAAAAAATAATTTTCTTTTGTACATTTTTGTTCCATTTTATTTCTTTTGTAAAAGAAGATGGATTAGTGAAAGGAACAATGATATAAATTTTGGTTTTAGTTCTTGTTAAAGCAACATAGAAAAGCCTTCTTTCTTCTTCATTTGGAAATGATTCAGTTTTTTTGACATAGGTTAAAATTTTTTCTTCTTTTGGCTGAGATGGAAATCCATAAATATCATTTTTAAAATTAATTAGAATTACAGCATCACTTTCTAATCCTTTGGCAGCATGAATGGTTGAAAATATTATTTTATTTTGAGGAAAATCAGAAAGAAAAATTTGATTTTCCTTTTTTTCACCTATTATTTCATGGAAATCAAAGTGATTTCGACCTAAAATTAAAATTTCTTTTTGAGGTCCGATTTCTTTTAATGCACTTTTTAATGCATGATTTAAATGGTTGGTATAGAGAAGAACAATTGACTTTTTTAAATGTTTTTCACTGAAAAGGGTTTTGGGAGTTTGATTAGGATTTTTTTGAATAAATTTTCCGGCTGTTGTGATTAATTCTTCACTATTTCGATAAGTTTGTTCTAGTTTATAAATTTTAGCAGTGGGATAGTATTTTTGAAAATTAAGAAAAATATCTAGATCACATCCGTTAAAACGATAAATTGATTGATAATCATCACCTACCACACATAAAGAAGCATCATTTTGTTTTACGAGTTCATTTATTAATTTAAATCGAAGCCAAGAAGAATCTTGAAATTCATCAATGATAATATATTGGTAGGGAAGAGGCGATTTTTTTTCTTTTAAAGATTTGGTTGCGTAGATGAGCATGTCTTCAAAGTCTAGAGAATTGGTACTTTGTTTTTCGGTTTCATAACATAAAATGATTGCATAAAGAATGAGAAAAGTATCACGATTTTTTTTCTGTTTCATCCATGTTTTTAAATTTTCTTTGGAAAATTGATTGTTTTTCCATAATTCAATAAAAGTATAAAGTGTTTTTTTGTAAGAATTTACTGTTTTTGAATTTAAAGCACGAGGATTTTCTAAAAAAGATTGGGCAAATTTGTTTTTCATTATTTTTTTAAACTCTGGATTTCCAAAGCCATCGGATGCGAAAAATTCATCAATTGTCTCTTTTAAAAGAAAAGGACTTGCAATTTGATATGTTTCATGATTTTCTTTTAAAATGGTTAAAGCTAGTTTATGAAAGGTGAAGCAATCTAAATTAATGTGATTTTGTTTTAATGATTCTTCGATATGATTTACAGCATCATTTGTAAAGGTAATGCAAACGATTTGTTCTGGTAATACTTTTTTTTCTTCTATTAAATATTTTATTTTGCCAATTAAGGTAGTTGTTTTTCCTGAACCTGCTCCAGCAATAATGAGGGAGTATTTAGGGTTTTCTAAAATTGGTTTTAATTGATTTTCATCCAAAGGATAGCCATTTATTATCATTTTTTCCTCTTTCTAAAGATGCTATTATAATGGAATTTTAAAATAAAATTTGTCGAATGATGTAGTTGTCATTATTTTACAATAAGCTTTTGTTTTTTGCTTTTTCTTTGGCTTTTTTTTTGTTACTCTTATATTAAGAATAGAAAAGAGGGAATGTGTGTGAAAGCACCAAAAGTCATGGAGCATATTAAACCTGCTCATATAGGATGTCAAAAGGATGATATTGCGCCCATTGTTGTTATGCCAGGAGACCCATTACGTGCGAAGTACATTGCCGAACATTTTTTAGATAATGCTAAGTTAGTGAATGAAATTAGAGGAATGTATGGTTATACCGGTGAATATAAGGGAAAACGCGTTACTGTTATGGCTCATGGTATGGGAATGCCTAGTGTTAGTATTTATGCTTTTGAATTATTTTATTTTTTTGGAGTTGAAAAGATTATTCGAATTGGAACTTGTGGAGCTTTAAAGCCTGAAATTCAAGTTCCTGAAATCATTATTGCTAATCAAAGTTATACAGAAGCAAATTTTGCTTATTCTTATAATGGAGATCCTACGCATTTGACATATCCAAGTCAAAATTTAACCAATCATATTAAAAATGTGGCCAAAGAAAAAGGTTTGCATTTTGTAGAAGGTTCTATTTTGTGTACTGAACAATTTGGTTTTTACTCCGATAATGAACATGTTTTAAAAAGAGTTCCGGAAGAAGTAGATCCGATTGGAGAAGAAATGGAAACATTTGCTTTATTTCATATCGCGCGTAGTTTTGATAAAGAAGCCGCGGCTATTTTAACAGTTGTTGATAGTAAATATAGTGAAGTGTTTTTAACACCAGAAGAAAGAGAATCTTCTTTAAATGATATGATTACTTTAGCTCTTGATAGTATTATTTCATTGTAATTTTTAAAAGTTAAGTTAAAAAAAATGATTTTCATTTTGAGAATCATTTTTTTAATCACTTTGTCTTACTTCCATAATGACTGGTAAAATCATTGGATGTCTACCTGTTAAAGTACTAATATAAGGGGATAAATCTAAAATAATTTGATTTTTTAAATCGGTGTAACTATAACTTCCTTTTGCAAAACTTTCTCTTACAATAGAAGTTACTTTCTTTTCTATTTTATCAATTAAATCAGCGTTTTCATTTACCATAATAAATCCTCTTGTTGTTACGTTAGGTTTAATTAATAATTGTTTTTTTAATGGATTTACATTAATGATAGCCATTAAAATTCCATCATGACTCATAATTTTTCTTTCTTTTATTACCGAAGAACCTACGTCACCAATTCGCGAACCATCTACATAAACATCTCCGGCAATTACTGGTTCACCTCGTTCAACTTTATTTTCTGTTAAATATAATGTATCTCCATTTTTGCAGACAAAGATATTTTCTGAAGGAATCTGACATTCTTCTGCTAATGCTTTATGAGCCATAAGCATTCGGTATTCGCCGTGCATTGGCATGAAATATTGAGGTTTTACGAGACGAAGCATTAATTTTAATTCTTCTTGTTTGGCATGTCCTGAAGTATGGATATCACTAAATTCTTGATTTGTAAATACTTTGACACCTTTTAAATATAATTTGTTGATAACTTTATTAATACTTGCTGCATTTCCTGGAATTGGTTTTGATGAGAATACGACTAAATCATCATTCATTAAAGAGATTTGTTTATGAACTCCATTGGCAATTCGAGAAAGAGCTGCTAAAGGTTCTCCTTGAGAACCGGTACATAAAATACAAACTTCATTCCTTTTTAAAGTTTTTGCTTTATTGGCATCAATAAAAGTACTTCGGTCTTTTAGAAGGCCATTTTGAAAAGCAATATCAATACTTGTTTCCATACTACGGCCAAATGTGACAATTTGGCGATGATTTTTACGGCATGTTTCAACAATATGTTTAATTCGGTATGTATTGGATGCAAATGTGGCAATAATCACACGGCCAGGATGTCTGGATATAATATCGTTTAAGGCTTCATCAACGCAAGATTCTGATTTAGAAAATCCTTCTGATAAAGCATTCGTACTATCTGATAGAAGTAGTTTTACTCCTTCTTCACCAATTTTGGCAATTTTATGTAAATCAGCCATTGGGCCAATTGGTGTTAAGTCAAATTTAAAGTCACCAGTTTCAAAAATGGTTCCATTTGGAGTATGAATTACTACTGCGAAGCTATCAGGAATGGAGTGAGTGGTTGTGATAAATTCTAAATCGAAATATTTAAATTTTAAATGACTATCTTTTTCGATTACTTCAATGTTTTGATAATCCATGGTATTGTCTTCTAATTTATGACGAATTAAACTAGATGCAATTGCTGGGGCATAAATACAAGGAATGTGAACATTTTGAAGTAAAAAAACAATTCCACCAATATGGTCTTCGTGACCATGAGTAATCACTAAAGCTTTGATTTTTTCTTCATTTTCTTTTAAATAACTCACATCTTGAATCACATAATCTATTCCCATTAAGTCATCTTCGGGAAACATGACTCCGGCATCAATAATGATTAATTCTTCATTATGAGTGACTACATACATATTTTTTCCAACTTCACCAAGCCCGCCTAACGCAACAACGGACGTGATATTCTTTTTTTCTTGCATAATACTCTTCCTTTCAAATATAAAAAAATTAAAGTTGTTTTGCTTGTCCAATTATAGCATCTTTCTTTGCTTTTGTCTAGTTTTAATGTTATACTAAGGATGGTGATTTTTATGAGAAATCAAAAAGGATTTACTTTAGTTGAACTTTTAGCTGTAATTGTTGTGATTGCTATATTGATGACAGTTGCTAGTACTTCGGTTTTTGGCATTTTAAGTGATTCCAAAGATAAATTGTTAGAAGAACAAATTTCCAGTTTAAAAGAAGCTGCAGTGACTTATGTGAATAGTAAACGGTATTATTTAGAGGATTGTCCTAGTACTTTTCGACCTGAAAGCCCTAGTTCTTCTTTAGAAAATTCTTGTTATCGCAAAGTCCTAATTTCGACTTTAGTTCAAGAAGAATTATTTGAAAATAAAAATCAAATTTGTCAAACGGAAAATGGCGAAGGTGTTATTGTTTATAAAGTTAATGAAGGAAGTTATTCACAACTTCTTAGCTATGTTTCTGAAGATGTTTGTTCTTATGATTAAGGAGGGTTTTTATGGGATTATTTGATACATTTAAAAAAATTTTATATCACAAAGAAGAACAAGGTGAAGAAGAAAAAAAAGTGTTACAAACATATGAAAAAGGTTTAGAAAAAACAAGAAAAGAATTTGTTTCAAAGTTAAGTTTATTAGGGGTAAAATATACCAAAGTTAGTCCAGAATATTTTGAAGAATTAGAAAATCTTTTAATCATGGCGGATATTGGAGTAAATACTGTGTATTCTTTTTTAGATAGAATTAAAGAACGGGTCAAAAAAGAAAACATTACTGATACGAAGTATTTAAATGAAGTTATTGTAGATGAACTTTTTATTATTTATGTGAATCATGACTCTTTATCTGATAAAATGAATGAATCGAGTGATGGACCAACAGTTATTTTAATGGTTGGAGTAAATGGTGTTGGCAAAACAACAACGATTGCTAAGTTGGCATATAAATATTTGCAATTAGGCAAAAAAGTGATGATGATTGCGGGAGATACTTTTCGAGCCGGAGCAGTAACTCAATTAGAAGAATGGGCCAAAAAGACAGGTGCTCTCTTTTATGGTGAAGATGCTAAAGATCCTTCCGGAGTTATTTATGATGGTTTAGAGATTGCTAAAAATGAAAAAGTTGATTATGTTTTTATTGATACAGCTGGTCGGTTACAAAATAAAGTTAATTTAATGAAAGAATTAGAAAAAATGAATCGAGTGATTGGGAAAATCATTCCGGGAGCTCCTCATGAAACATTACTTGTGATTGATGCGACTACTGGTCAAAATGGAATTTTACAGGCAAAAGCTTTTCAAGAAATTACTCAAATTACAGGAATTGTGTTAACTAAGCTAGATGGAACTGCGAAGGGTGGAATAGTACTAGCGATTAAAGAAAGTGTTGGAATTCCAGTCAAATTTATTGGTTTAGGAGAGAAAATGGAAGATTTACAAACTTTTGATATAGAATCTTATATTTATGGTTTGTTTAAAGGAATGATTGAGCAAGATGAATAAATTTTTTTATTACAATGATTTGTTTTCCATTTACGAGGAATTACTTACAAAAAAAGAAAGAGAAATTTTTTCTTCTTATTATGAAGAGAATTTATCGATGGGGGAAATTGCTTCTAATCGACATGTTTCTAGAAGTGCTATTGGACACACGATAAAAACAGTTGAAAAAAAATTAGAAGAATATGAAAGTTTTTTACATGTTGCTAAGAAAAATGAAAAAATCGCATCTCTTTGTGATAAAATAACAGATGAGAAAATAAAGAGGGCGTTAGAAGATTTATTAAAATAAAAGAAAAGAGGAATCATAATGTTTGAATATATGGGGGAAAGACTTTCCAATGCAATCAAAAATATTCGAGGACTTGGCATGATTACAGAAGAAAATATTGATGATGCAATGCGAGAAATCAGAATGGCTTTATTGGAAGCTGATGTGAATTATCAAGTTGTGAAAGAGTTTGTTTCAAAAGTTAAAGAGAAGGCCTTAGGAAAAGAAGTTTCGAAAAACTTAAAACCGGATGAGTTGTTTATTAAAATTGTTCGGGATGAATTAGTTGAGTTATTAGGAACTGAGGCTTCCGAGTTAAAGCTAGATAGTAATCCTTCCATTCTTATGCTTGTTGGTCTTCAAGGTTCTGGTAAAACGACAACAGCTGGTAAATTAGCTAATTTTTTGCGGAAAAAGAATAAAAAGAATCCTTTACTTGTTGCGTGTGATATTTATCGGCCGGCTGCTATTACTCAGTTAAAGGAAATTGGGATGAGTTTAAATATTCCTGTTTTTGAAGAGGGAAAGGAAAAACCAATTGATATTCTTTCGCATGCTCTTACATATGCTAAAAATGAGAATTATGATACTATTATTGTTGATACTGCTGGACGTCTTCATGTTGATGAAGAATTAATGAAAGAATTAAAAGATATGCAAGAATTGGTTCATCCTCAAGAAACATTATTAGTGATTGATGCGATGATGGGACAAGATGCAATTCATGTTATTACAGGTTTTGCTAGCACTCTTTCTTTAACGGGATGTATTATTACGAAATTAGATGGAAATACCAAGGGTGGAGTTGCTTTATCGGTTCGTCATTTAACAAATATTCCTATTAAATTTGTTGGAGATTCAGAAAAGTTAGATGGATTATCTCCTTTTTATCCAGTTCGAATGGCTGAGCGAATTTTGGATATGGGAGATATCATGGGAATTGCTGAAAAAGTAGAAGATATCATGAGTGAAGATATGGCCAAAGAAGAAGCCAAAAAAATGTTAACAGGAAAGTATGATTTGGAAGACTTTTTAACGAATTTAAAACAGATTAAAAAATTAGGGCCTTTGGAAAATATTATTAAAATGCTTCCTCAAGCTAGAAAAATGGGTTTAAATCAAATTGAAGTTGATCCGAAACAAATGGCTCATGTAGAAGCAATTATTTTGTCTATGACTCCTTATGAAAGACGTCATCCAGAAGTGTTAAAAGCTTCAAGGAAACAAAGGATTGCAAAGGGATGTGGACGACCTATTGAGGAAATAAACCGATTATTAAATCAATTTGAAGAGATGAAAAAAATGATGAAAATGATGAGAAATGGTAAGATGAAAATGCCTTTTTAAGGTTTTTTCTTTTTTTTTAGAAATTACGTTTGCCTAAACATGATTTTTCATTTTCCATATACTATGATAGAAAGGATGACTTAGTATGTTAAAAAATAAAGCAAATGAAAGAGACGACTGTTCTATGAGTGCTATGGGATCTGAATTTATGGGTGCTGGAATGGATCGACCTTGTATGCCATCTTGTCCACCATCTTATGGATGTTCTTGTCCACCAATTACAGAATGTCCTTGTGAACAAGTTTGTCATAGAGTGATTAATTATGAAGTCCCTCATATTATGCCATATCATACCACAGTTGTAAATCATCATGTTTATAATCATACTTATACTCCAGTTTATAGTTATTCTGAAGTAGATGAAGTAGAAAATGTTTATCAAAATCGTTGTTGTAGATAAAAGGCCTTGAGGCTTTTTTCTTTGGTAAAATTGAAAAAAATGAATAAAAAAGATTGACAAGCATATTATTTTTTTGTAGAATGTATGTTGTTATGAAAAAGGAAGTATTGGATCCACCAATCACCTTATGTGCTCTTCGGGCGCTGGGTTAAAAACTTTAAAATGTGAGTGAATAAGTTTTTTAGGTGGATAGTGATATCTACCTTTTTGTATGGAGGTGTATTTTTATAGCAAAGAAGACGGATGAATTACCAATCAATGATGAAATTCGAGTTTCCGAATTAATGGTAATTGGACCTAATGGAGAGCAAATGGGTATCAAAAGTATCGAAGATGCCAAGACCATTGCTAATTTTGCTGGACTTGATCTGGTTTTAATGAGTGGAAATTCTACTCCCGCAGTAGGAAAAATTATTGATTATAATAAGTACAAATATGAACGTCAAAAAAAGCAAAAAGAAGCAATGAAAAAACAAAGAGAAACGAATAAAGAAATGAAAGAATATCGATTATCTGTAACAATTGATATTCATGACTTTGAAACGCGTGTTAAAAATGCGAAAGAATATTTGGAAAAAGGTCATAAAATAAAGGTTTCAATTCGTTTTAAAGGAAGACAAATGGCTCATCCAGAGTTAGGCCGTGAAGTATTAGAAAAATTTGCTTTAAAATTAGAGAATGAAAGCATAATTGATACTCCAGTTAAACAAGAGGGAAAAAATATGTTTTTAATTCTTGCTCCAAAAAAATAATAAGAAAGAAGGAATCGATTATGGCCAAGGGACCAAAAATGAAAACACATAAAGCAAGCAGCAAAGTGTTTAAAAAACGTAAAGATGGTACTTTAACTTATAAGAAAAGTGGAGGAAATCATATCACAAGTAAAGATAGCTCAAAACAAATTAGAAAAAGAAGAAATAAAGGCGTTTTAAGTAAAGGAGAAGCTAGCAGAATAAAATCTGTTATCTAGTAAGGGTGGTGTAAAATATGGCAAGAGTAAAAGGTGGAACCGTTTCTAAAACAAGAAGAAGAAAGGTTCTAAAAGAAGCAAAAGGTTATTTTGGAAGTAAACATCGTTTATATAAAACAGCTCAAGAACAAGTTTTTCACAGCGGAGCTTATGCTTATCGTGATCGAAAACAAAAGAAAAGAGATTTCCGTAAATTATGGATTACAAGAATTAATGCAGCATGCCGTGAAAATGATATTTCTTATTCTAAGTTTATGAATGGGCTTTCTATTGCAGGAGTAGAAGTTAATCGTAAGATGTTATCTGAACTTGCAATTGATAACCCAAATGCATTTAAAGAATTGGTAAGTCTTTCTAAAGATGCTTTAAAAAGCGGTAAAAAAGCTTCTAAAGAAGAACCTGTGAAAGAAGAAAAAGTAGAAAAGAAAGCTCAAAAATCTTCAGTAGATTATAGTAAAATGACTTTAACTGAATTAAAAGCAGAAGCCAAAGAAAAAGGCATTAAAGGATATTCTACTATGAAAAAAGAAGAATTATTGGAAAATTTAAAATAGAACTGTAACGAAAGTTATGGTTTTTCTTTTTATTTTACAAATAAAGTTTAACGTGTTATAATTCTTTTAAATCAAAGGAGTGATTTTCATTGAAATTATTTTTTAAAAGAGCAGGAGCATATCTTATTGATGTTGTTCTTGTTTCTATTCTGGTTTCTTGTCTTTCTTGGATTTCGTTTTTTAATCCCAATCGAGAACAATATAGAGAAAAATATAATGAATTAGTCATGGTAGAAGAACAATTTCAAAAAGATGAAATGAGTACTGAGGAATTAGAACAGGCATATATTCCTATTGCTTATGATATTTACCGACTTAATGTTTATTATGTTGTGATTGATATTATTTGTGTTCTTTTGTATTTTTGCTTTTTTCAATATTTTATGCATGGTCAAACTCTTGGAAAAAAATTATTGAAAATTAGAGTTGTCAGCAAAGATGATACAAAAATAAGTCTTTTAAATTTCTTTTTAAGAACTGTTGTTTTAAGCAATATTGTTATTTCGATTGCTTGTCAAGCGATTGTTTTCATCTTTGATGTTGATCATTATTATCCTATTTATAATAATGTTAATTTAGTTGGAACAATTATTCTTTATACTTCTCTTTTCTGTATTTTAGTAAGACAAGATGGCAGAGGGTTACATGATTTAGTTGGAGGAACGAAAGTTATTGAAGAAACGATTGATGATCAAGTGATTGAAGTTCCATTTGAAGAAGAGAAAGTTGAGGAAGATGCGGCTAAAAAGAAAACAAATCAAACTGTGAAAGCCAAAAATACAAAACCAAAACAAAATAAAAAAGGAAATACTAAAGCCAAGTAATATTTCCTTTTTTTATTTTTATTTCTGTGTTATAAAATACTTTCATCATTTCATAAAGGGAATGATAGTCTTTAATGGAACAAACTTCGATAGAAGAGTGCATTGCCAATTGAGCAAGACCGACATCAATGGAGTTTACACTTACATGACGAAGGCTTATACCACTTAAAGTTGAACCACCTGTTAAGTCATTTTTGGCAGTAGAATTTTGGTAAGAAATCTTTTTTTCATCACAGAGACTTTTTAAAATACTTGAAAAAGAGGCATCTGTTGTGGAAGAAATTTCTTTTATAATAGCAAATCCTTTTCCAAGATAAGGAGATCCGGTGGTATCTTTATATTCTTCATGATTTGGATGAACAGCATGAGTGTTATCGGAACTGATAATGAATGATTTAGCTAAAGTGCTTGTTATATCAAGATGTAGGGAAGAAGAAATTCGCTTCAAAGTGTCTAAAAGAAAGTTACTATCTGCTCCTTCTTTGGTTAAGCTTCCAATTTCTTCATTATTAAAAGTACAGAAAACATTTATGTTTTTTCCTTTGCTTTCTAAAAAACTTTCAAAAGCAGCGGAAACACTGACGATATTATCGATTCTAGGAGAAAGGAGCAATTCATTTTGATTTCCAAAGAAAACTGGTTTTGTAGGGTTGTAAAAGAAAAAGTCATAATCACAAATTTTTTCGCCTTTCGCTAGAGGAATATAGCGTTTTAATATTTCTTCCCAAGTAGAAGTTTTTTCACTTAATGAAAGAATTGGTTGTAAATCAATTTGAGTATTTAAATCTAGTTTGGTGTTAGCCATATCGTTTTGATGAATAGCAACACTTGGAACAACGGCTAAGATGTCTTGAAAATCAATGATTTCTTTTCTTATTTTTTTTCCTTTTTTAATAAATACTCGTCCAGCAAGAGAAAGAGGATGATCTAACCATCCATAATTTAATAATCCACCATATGGCATAATGTTATGCTTTAAAAATTTTTCTTTTGTATTTTCACCACCTGGTTTTAAAATTAAAGCGGGAGTATCGCAGTGAGTGGTTATAATATGAAAAGATTCTTTTTGAGAAGGAATTTGAAAGGCAATTAAGGATGCATCATTTCGAGTCACAAAGTATTTTCCTTCTTTTAAATTCCAATCGTTACATTCTTCTAGTTCTTGATAATTTTCTTCTAAAAGAATTTTTTTTAAATATTTAATACATGTAAATGCACAGGTACTTTTTTCAATTAATTGACATAATTTTTCATTTAAGTTTTCTTTTTTCATTTCTATCACACTAGTTAATTTGCTAGAATTTTAAAAAAATATACTTTTTTTCTTTCAAGTTTGACATTTTTTGTGGAAACAATTTGACAATTAAACAATAATTTTATATACTATCTTTAGTTAACGAAAGAAATGAGGTTATGTTTGTATGGGTAATGATATTGCTGTTGGAACAGAATCTATGGGATTTTGTGTAAATACGGCTAATGTTTGGCAGATTGTCGGATATGTATTATTAATTGTTAAAATTGTTATTCCAGTTTTATTAATTATTTGGGGAATTCTAGATTTAGGAAAAGCAGTTGTGGCAGCAAAAGATGATGAAATTAAAAAAGCAACGAAGTCTTTGGCTTTCCGAGCTATTTCAGCTGTTGTTATTTTCTTTATCCCAACGATAGTAAATACTATTTTTGGAATGATTTCTGGATTTACTAATTCTGGTGCTCAAGATGATTGGACATATTGCCGTTCATGTATTACTTCTCCAAATGGGGATGTATGTAATGATGCTGCATCTGAAGCTTGGGGATTAGAACAATAAAAGTAAAAAAAATGTTAGATAAAACTAGTTTTGCTAGTTTTTTTCTTTTGTCCTTGTTATAATAAAAAAGAAAAGATGAGTGGATGTTATGAAAAATTTAAAATATATATTTCTTTTATTCGTTTTATTTCTTTTGCCAGGTATGGTTTATGCCGAAGATTTAAGTTGCTATTATGATTTTGATGATGAAGAAGTTTTGGTTCAAGTCAAAGAAAATCAAGAAATTACTGTTTCATCAGATTCTTATTCTATTTATAAATCAGATTATATTTTATTTGAGAACTTTTTGTTTTCTAATCGAACTATTTTAAAATGTCCTCAAGAAATGTATCGGGCGATAGATACCTATTCTGGATATCGATTATGTCCAAAAAGTGGGAATAGTATTGATGTTTGTACGAGTGTAGATCCAGAATATAAAGTAGGAAAATTAAATAAGGGAAAATCGTCTACTGAAATTTCTTTAAATACACCTGAAAATCAAGTAATGTCTTGTGAATATAAAAGTAATGGCTATTTACCTGGCTCTGATAGTGCCCGAATTTTAATGATAGTTACTAATGGTAAGGTTACTTTTTCGGTTCAATCAAATACCTCTTATAAATTAACTGCTACTGAAGATTTTGTCATAGCAAGTTCTTGTGAAGAGCAAGGAAATCTTTGGATTGAGAGAACTGCGAAAGAAGCTAAGACAATTAATAGTACAAAAGATGATAATCATAAGGGAGAACTTATTTTAGTTAGTGAAGATGATCGTGAAATATCAAATGGTGATGATAGTGATATTAATATTGGAAATGACGATCAACATGGATTTAATCCAGATAAGTTGTGTGGTGAGAATGGCGAGAATTGTGATATCAATTTAGATCATGTTTGTAATGAACCAACAGTAGCAAGAACTCTTCAATTTCTAGGATTTTTACTATTTTTAGCTAAAATATTAGTCCCTGTTATTATTATTGGGATTGGAATTTATAATTTATTTCAAATTATTACTTCAGGTAAACCAGAAGATGCACCAAAACAAGCAAAAAATATTGTAGTCCGTTTGATTATTGGAGTAGGTATTTTTTTACTTCCATCAATTATTTATTTTATTTTTGATCTTGCTGATAATGTCATTAATCCAGAAAAAACTAGTGATTTTGAAAATTGTGTTGCTTGTATTTTAACGCCAAATGATTGTGAAATTAAAGATTAGTTTACGAATTATGTAAAATTACTAGTCTTTTCAAGAATTTGTTGATATAATAACTAAGAAAAGACGAGTTGGTTTTATGAAGAAAAAAATGTTATTATTTTTGTTTTTCTTTCTTTTTATCATGAATGTTCAAGCAAAAGAACATCTAATGACGTGTAATTATTATGGAAAAAATGGTGCAGATAGTGTTGCTGTAAGATGTGCCATTTATGATGATTATTCTCATCAATGCTATGTTGAACTTAATAAAGATGTTGCTACAGAAAAAAATGGTAATAAAGAATCTATTTTAAACTGGGATACAAGAATGGGTGAAAGTGCTCAGTTAAGTGGTTGGACAGCTAGACAATTTGTAAGAACAAATCATCATTGTTTTGAATATTTGCTTTTTCAACGTGATTGGGGCTATAAAATTTATGGCGCGGATACTTCTTCACGTCGTGATGAAATCTATACCCAAATTACTGATTCTAAAGGAACAGTTTTAAGATTAAGTAGTGAGGATGTCTATCAAGAAGAAAATGAAGGTGATGAGGAAGGCGAGAATTCTTCTTCTAGTGAAGATGCTCCTGATTATAAAGTAGATACTTCTACGAACATTAATAATATTTGTACGCAATCTTCTTATCGTAAACCAGCACGATTTATTGGAATTCTTCTTAATTTTATTCGAATTATTGTTCCTATTGTGATTATTGGATTTGGGGCTTTTGATTTTTATAAAGCGATGACTGCTCAAAAAGATGGAGCATTCTCCAAAGCATTAAAAAATATTGCGATAAGAGTTGTCGCGGGTGTTTTCATTTTCTTGTTACCTGGAATTGTTCAATTTGTGATTCAAATGGTAACGGAATGGAATCAAGATGGTTATCAAAATGCTTGGTGTTGTTGTACTGATTGTATTTTAAATTCTCAATGTGATGTCAATGCTTGTAGTAGTAGTTGTCATATAGAGGGGACGGATCGTTAATGAAAAAAATTTTATTAGGTTTTGTTTGTATTTTCTCATTTGTTCTTCATGTTTCTGCTTATACAAATAGTTATTACTATGTAAAAGAAAATGGAGATTATTCATTATGTTCAGGAAGAGAGCCGGGATGTTTTGATGTTTCTTCTAATACGACGGGATTATCTTTTAGTCAATATAGTGTGACTTATGAAAATATTACTTATTACTATAGTGAAGATGCTCAAAATAAATATGATGAATCACAAAATGGTATATCGACTATGTTTTTCTATATGAAAAATGATTCTTATGTTTTATGTAAAAAAAAGAATAGCTGTGTGACTTATACGAGAGAAAAATTAATTTCTCAAGGAGCTAAAATTACTAATGGAGTTAGTGTTGTTTTAGTTAGTCAGGAGGGTCCAGGAGCCGAAGGGGAAACTTATTACTATAATGCTTCTTATGAAAAAGGAAATCAAAATTTAGAAAATAATTCTTCTTCTGAGGAAAATACAGTCCCTTTGGAAAATAGTACTTGTGGGAAATTAAAAGAGCCTTTAATGTTTTTGGGAAGAATTGTCTTTATTATTAAGATTCTTATTCCAATTATTATTATTATTTTTGGAATTATTGATTTTTTCAGAGCAATGGTTGGCTCGAAAGATGATGAAATTAAAAAATCAGCTAAATCAATGACTTTTAGAGTTATCGCAGGTGTTATTATTTTCTTTTTACCAACTATAGTGAGTGTGATCTTTTCTTTAATTACTGATTTTGCTAATATTAAAGGAGATTTTAATGCTTGTCAGAAATGTATTTTTCAAGTTTCGAACTGTAAATAAGGAGGAAAATAATGAATTATTGTACAGGACTTAGTTCTACGTTTACTTTTATTGGACATATTGTTAAATTATTAAAAATTTTAATTCCAATTATTATTATTGGATTTGGAATTTGGGATTTTTTTCGGGCGATTGTTGGTTCGAAAGATGATGAGATTAAAAAATCATTAAGATCATTACTGTTTCGAGCTATTGCAGGTGTCTGTATCTTTTTCTTGCCAGCTGTCATTGATTTAGTCTTTAGTTGGGTTGATAGTTGGAAAAGTTATGATGCTGAGTATCAAGAATGTTTTAAATGTATTTGGAATGTAGATCAGTGTAAATAAATATAAAGTAGTGTAATCTTTGATAGATTACCTTTTTTTATGAAAGGATGAAATTATGAAATATGTTCTTTTTAGTTTGTTTTTCTTTTTTTGCTTTTCTTTTTCTCACTCTGCAGTAGCTATGTCAGTTAAAGAGATGAAGGTAGGAACTAAGATAGAGAAAAATGAGATAAACTATGAAAATTATTTTCAAAGTTTTGAAATTTATGAAAACGATGAAATTTATCAAAGAATCATTGGTAAATCTTATCCGATTAATCATGCTATTTCATGTTCTAGTCTTCGTTATTTAAAATTACTTCATTATAATTATCATCATGATATTGTAGTTGGAGAAATGATTGTGAATCGATATTTAGCAGAAGAGGTATTAGCTATTTTTCAAAAGCTTTTTGAACATGAAGTTGAAATTTTTTCTATTCGTTTAATTGATGATTTCTTTTTTAATTCTTCTGATCCTAACGAAGCTGATTTTTATTCTATGATTTCTAATAATACGAGTGCATTTAATTATCGAAATATTACGTCTTCCAATACGTTATCCAATCATTCTAAAGGAATGGCTATTGATATTAATCCAATTGAAAATCCCTATGTGAGTAAAAATAAAGTTGAGCCTAGTAATACAAAGGAGGAATATACAAACGAGGTGGAAAGAAATTCTTCTTCTAATCCTCATGTCATTCGTAAAGGAGATATTATTTATTCTACTTTTCAAGAATTTGGTTTTGAATGGGGAGGAGAGTGGAATTCTTTAAAAGATTATCAACATTTTGAAAAAGTAGTAAGTGAAGAAGTTTCTAAAGAAGTAGAAGAAAAAACACAAAATTTTAATCTATTTGTTTTTTTGCTTTTTTTAGTGATTGGGCTTTTTTTCATTTCTCATTTTTTTAAAAGATAATTTTTTATTTTCCATTGTGTAAATATAGAAACTATAGTATAATGATATATGGAAAATGTTATTTATTTTCAAATTAGAAATGCAGAGTGGGTACCTATGAAAAAAAAGTGTTATTTTCTGATTTTATTATTGTGTTGTTTCTTTCTAGGGGATGTTTCTGCTAAAGAATGTAATCAATTATCGGAGGATAATTTGAAAATTTTTTATGCTGGAGATTATGATAATCCTCAAACAGATCAATATTGTGTAGGAAAAAATTTAAGAAAAGCAGGTTGTTATCCTTTAACAGTTGCTTCTATTTTAGCTAGTTATGGTGCAGATGTTGATGTTTATGATGTAAGAGATTATTTATGTGATAAATTTCCTGATGATGCTCAAGGAACTGATTATACAGAAATTAGTGTATCTTCTAATTTTCATGAATATTTTTCAATGGATATGGAAAAAATTGCTACGAATTTAGATGATGTGAATACTGTTTTTGAAAGATTAAGTAATGCTTTAGAAGAAGGAAAGGCTGTGATGATTTCTGTAAGAGGTGGAATATATGACTCTGATAGCAGTGGACATTATATGGCAATTCCCTTTAAAAAGGGTGAGCAATATTATTTATTGAATACAGGTTCTCGTTATGCTGAAAAATATATTTCTGAAGATACTTTAAAAAAGGAAATATTAGGTCATGTTAATGCGGGAGTATTTTCAATTATTCCTACAACGTGTGATAATGTTTCTGGTGGTGCAGAAGAGCCGGGAAGAACAGAAGATCCATATCCTAATATTTTTCCTGATGTGGAAGGAGATCATCAAGGAAATGTTTTCTTTTATAGTGATGGAAGTGCTACGCCATTTAAAGAATTTTTAGATGGATTATTTTTATTAATTCGGATTTTAACGCCAATTTTAGTTATTGTTTTGTCGACTATTGATTATATTAAAGCAATCGCAAGTGCAAATCAAGATGACTTAAAGAAAACAAATCAGAAAACGATTAAAAGAGTAATTATTGGTTTAATTGTATTTTTCTTACCATTTTTATTAGAGCTTATTTTCCATTTGTTTGGTTTGTATGATATTAGTACAGGTGGAATAGGGCAGTAAGAAAGGAGGCTTTTATTATGATTATGGATACGATTAGTTCGGGAATACATTATGTATTACTTTGGATTGATTCAGCTGTTTATTGGTTTGCATCTCAGTGTTATCAATTATTTATTAAGTTATCATCAACTAGAATATTTGAAGATAGTTTTTTTGCCAATTTTTCTAATCGAATCTATACTATTTTAGGTGTTTTTATGCTTTTTTATCTTGCTTATGCTCTTTTAACAGCAATTGTTGATCCGGAAAAATTTGTAAAAGGAGATAAGGGAGTGTCTTCAATCGCGACTAATCTTGTTGTGTCATTGATTTTATTAGGCCTTTTGCCAACTATTTTTAATTATGCTTATCGACTTCAAAATTATGTTTTGTCTTCTAATTTAATTGGGTCTTTAATTTTAGGAACGCCTGTTTTGGATGTCGAAAATGCTGATGATGGAAATAATGAAGCCATGATTCGTTATGGTGATGTATTATCCTATACGGTATTAAATACTTTTTTAAATCCTGAAAATATTAATTTTAATATTGGTACAACTGGTTCAAGTAATTATACTTGGTATGATTTTAAGGCTGATGTTTTGGAAAATAGTAATTATTCGGCGATGAAAAGTATGCATACTGCAGTTGCTAAAAAAGTTCCTCAATTGGATTCAGGTGGTTCAGAAGGACAAGAGGTTCGAATTAACTATATACCAGTTATTTCTACTGCTGCAGGAATATTTCTTATTTATATTCTTCTTTCCTTTACTATTGATTTAGGAATTCGAGTGATTAAGTTTGCTTTTTATCAGTTAATTGCTCCCATCCCTGTCATTATGAGAGCGGTCCCTGGTAAAAAAGGAACGTTTGATAAATGGTTAAAACAAACTTTATCTGTTTATTTTGAAGTTTTTGTTCGAGTTGGTGTGATGTATATGGCAATTTATTTTATTAATGCAATTGCTCATTCAACATCTTTAAATCAATTTTTTGGTGAAGGTTCCGGAATCCAAGGAAAACTTGCCTTTGTGCTTGTTATCATGGGAATCTTTGCTTTTGCTAAACAAGTTCCAAAATTAATTAGTGATCTTCTTGGAATTGATACAGGCGGATTGAAGCTTGGTATTGGCGAGAAATTAAAAGCCGGAGGTGCATTTACTGGTGGCGCAATGCTTGGTGCTGGTGTTACTAGTTTAGTCCAGAATGGAGTGAATTCAGCAAATAACATTAGGAAAAATATGGGAAAAGAAAAGGGATTAAAAGCAAAGGCTTTGGCATTTGGAAGTGGCTTACTCAATGCACCACTTTCTATGGTTGCTGGTGCAACTTCAGGAATGTTTAATGCGTTTAATGCTGGAAAAGATGCTAAAAATTTTGGAGATATGAAAAAAGCAGCTGAAAGTGGAGTAACTAAAAGTGTTGCTAATCGAGAAAGAAGGGGCGCATATGTTGCTTCTCATAATGGTTTAGTTGGCTCATTTATTGCTCATGTTGAAGATATGGCTAGTTCTGTTGGTCAATGGGCTGGAGTTTCAGCATCTACCGAAGGTTTACAGAAAGTTGTCTCTATGTATGATAAAGGAGTTCAGATAAAAACTGAAATTGAAGATTTAGTGAAAAAGAAAAGCACAGAAGCAAAATTGTATGCAGAACAAGTTTCAGCTTTGAATAGTACAGTAATTAAAAGAGAGGATTGTAGTTCTGATCAAGATTATCAAGCTAAACTTCATGCTCGTGCTGAAACAATTGATGATATGAAAAGAAGAAGAGATATTGCCATTGCTAAGAAAGCTAATGAAATGTTGCAAAATTTAGATGCTAATCCAGAAATGAAAGCGATTGTAAATAAATTTGAAAGTTATAAAAGAGAAAATGCTACAGCTCCTGGTATTTCAGAATTAAAAAATATTGAAGCTATTACTTGGGATTCACAATGGGATGATATTTCTGTTATGGATTCTCAAACAGTGAAAGATGTATTAAATCAATTGAAAGATAGGAATGATGGTTTAGCATATTTTGAAAATGATTCTCAATTAAAGAAATTGAAGAATGAAGCAACAGTTCAATTAAATGAACGAATTATAAAAGAGCAAGAAAAGAAATAGAAAGGGAATTAGACTATGAATAATTATTTGATACCGGCAAATACAAAACAATCAAAATTAATATTGGGCTTTTTTACACCGGTTGATTTGACCATTTTTGGAATTGGTTGTGCGACGACACTTATTATGTTGTTTCTATTTCAAGGTATGACCTTCCAGATGGCATTAATTGTTTTATTACCAGCTTTGATATCGGGATTTTTGGTAATTCCAGTTCCGAATTATCATAATGTTTTACAATTACTTATGAATATTTTTACATTTATAATGAATCGAAAGAGGTATTATTGGAAAGGCTGGTGTATCAAAGATGGCGAAAAATAAAAAAGAAGAAATCGGAAGTAAATGGAGTGAAGATTGGGTGCCACTCAAAAATATTATGAATGGTATGATTGAACTTGAAAATGGTGAATATGTAACCGGAATCAAAGTTGCGCCTCGAAATATCTTTATTTTAGATGCAGGAACTAGAGATAATGTTATTTATCAATTACAAAATTTTTATAATTCTATTAACTTTGAATTTTGGCTTGTGGTGGCTGATCGTCCGGTTGATATTAATGTCTATTTATCACAGTTACAAATTCTTTATAATAATGCTAGCAATGCTGTGACAAGAAAATTAATTTCTCAGGATATTAATAAAGCGAATATGTTTATGAGTGCAGAATATAACGTTGTAGATACAGAATATTATATCCTTTTTAAAGAGAGAAAAATGGATGTGATTCAAAAAAGACTACATTCTTTAATTAGTAATTTGGCTAATTGCGGTTTAAGTAGTCAACAAACAAGTAATAATGATTTAAGAGTTATCTTAGATAATTTCTTTAATGGGGGAGTTTCAACAACATTTAGTGGGATGGTGAGTCCATAATGAATATTAAAGCACAAATAGCTCCAAAAGGAATTGAGTTTAAGCCAACTGAATTTATGATGAGTGGAAAATATTGTACCATTTTATCCATAGTGAGCTATCCAAAATTTATTCAACAAGGATATTTGGCTAATTTAACTAATTTATCTGGAATTAAAATTGTCGCAAAGCATGTTCCAATTGAGTTATCAACTTTGCAGCGAATGATTAATAAAGAAATTGCTGAATTAAAATTACGTTATCAATCAGAACATGATCGAACTATTCAAGAAAGAATTAGACAAGATTATGAATCATTAGAGCAATTTATTTCGATGTTAGTGGCTACTCAAGCTCGTATTTTTGATTTTCAACTTCACGTTTTAATTTCGGCTGATACGAAAGATGAAATGGAAGGAAAAAAGATGCAAGTTCGTAATTACTTGGATGCTTTAGGAATGCGTGGAATTTCTTTGATGTTTGAACAAGAAAAAGTTTTAAAGTCAATGATTCCTATTTTTCCAAAACAAGATGTAGAAGATAGAATTGGGTCACCTATTCCTTCTGTTACGATCGCGGCAATGTATCCATTTATTTTTGATAGTATTAAAGATCCTGGAAATAGTACTTTACTTGGAGTAGATTTTTCTGGTGGAGTTGTTTTATTTAATCAATTTTTATATCAAATTAAAAAAGAAAATAATCGTAATAATGCCAATATTATTATTTTAGGAACTTCTGGTTCTGGTAAATCTACAGCAGCGAAACTCTTACTTCGAAGTCATATTCGTAATGAATATAAGTTAGTTTGTATCGATCCTGAAGGTGAGCTAGAAGAAATGGCAAGAAGTATGGGTGGTGATTTTCTTGACCTTGGTAAAGGTGGAGAATTTGGTATGGTAAACCCATTGGAAGTTGTCATTGATGCTGATGAAGAAGAAATTAATCAAGGATTAGGATATACAGTTTTAACAAGAACAATTCAACAATTAAAAGCATTTATGAAATATTATAATCCTGAAATTGAAGAAGATGTATTGACGATGTTTAGTGAAGTTGTTCAAGACACTTATAAACGTTATAAAATTGATTTTGATACAGATTATACGAAATTTACGAGTGAAGATTATCCAACTTTTGATGATGTTTATGCGACCATTAAAGGAAGACTTTTAGCAATGACAGAGAAAACGCATGAACGTGATGTTATGGAACGATTGGAACTTAAAATTCGTCCTCTTGTTAAGGAGCTTCGTTATTATTTTACTGGTCATACTACTTTAAATATTCAAAGTGATTTTATTGTTTTTAATATTAAAGAGCTTATGAATGCTGATGAAAATGTAAGAAATGCTTTATTCTTTAATATCTTAAAATATGCTTGGGGTTTATGTCTAGATCCTTCTGTAAACACAGTGATGTTTGTTGATGAAGCGCATGTTTTACTTTCGACTCGTAATGAACTTGGAGCAGAATTTTTGGCTCAGATTCAAAGACGAAGTAGAAAATATAATACTGGAACAATTATTATTACACAACAACCAACTGACTTTGCAGCTCCAAATGTTCTTGTTCATGGAAAAGCTATTTTTGATAATGCTTCGTATTATCTCATTATGGGTCTTCGAAAACAAGCTGTTGATGATTTATCCCAATTAATTGATTTAAATGAAAGTGAAAAGGATAGTATTAAATATTATAATCAAGGAGAAGCCTTATTTGTCTGTGGAAATCGAAGAATGCGAATTAATATTATTGTTACCCAGGAAGAATTAGATTCTTTTGGTTCAGGAGGAGGTTTATAGGAGTAGGTGATTACCTATTCTTTTTTGATGAAAAAAGAGATTTATGAAAAACCTCTTTTGATGATTTAGTTTTTAAGAATAAAGGAAAGAAAGAGTTTTGTAGGTTAGGCTGTGGTAGTAGGACTTAATTTTTTAACTGTTATCGTAGCATTGTTGACTGTTAAATCTCCGGAAGTGTCTGATTCAATGGACAAGCCAATTTCATCATTTGCATCTAACGTGGTAATAAAAGTTTTTTGAAATGTTGTAGTAGTTCCATTTCCTACTGTTTGAGTATCATTACTTTCAGGAATTTCTGTTCCACCTTCTGTAGCATAAACTTCTATGGTTCCTGCTGCAGTTGTTGGAGTTGTATTCACGGTATAGGTAATTTCATAGTCTCCAGCTTCTTCAACAGTTAAAGTATTTGTTCCTTGAGTTTCGTTACTTAATGGCATAGCATTTGCTAAAAGAATTGCATCAGCAGTTCCACCAGTTCCTGTGATGCTCTGTGGAGTAGTACTATATAATCCTCCATAAGCTGCTAATCCTCCACCTGCAGGTCCAGTTGGCCCTTGTGGTCCTGTCGGTCCTTCAGGTCCCGTTGGTCCGGTTTCACCAGTTAAACCAGTTGGTCCTTGTGGTCCTGTCGGTCCTTCAGGTCCCGTTGGTCCCGTTTCACCAGTTAAACCAATTGGCCCTGTCGGTCCACTTGGAATTGTAAAATCTAAAATAACATTTGTTGGTGTGCCACTATTTACAACACTTGGATCTGTTCCTGGTAATCCTAAAGTTGTTGTTCCAACGCTAATTGTGGCTGGTCCTTGTGGCCCTGTCGGCCCAGTTGGTCCTGTTATTCCACCAGATGAACAGCAGCAACCTGTGGCAAATCGATTTTGATTATAACATTTTACGTAATTATATGCTCTTTGGTAATCGCTATTATTCATAAATTTCTCCCTTCTAGTGTAAATTATGAAAAAAAAGAAAAAAATGTTTGTACTTTTGTCACCTTTTTAGAAATTTGGCATATGAAATTTGTTAAAAAAGAAAAAGAAATAGAATACTTAATACTGTTTGTTTGATTCTTCCTTTTAAAAACTCCCAATAAGAAATATCTGTATCACATAAAATTCCTTTGATTTGTAAATGAATTGATAATCCACCAAAACTAATCATAATGATTGCTAATAATTCTTTAATTTGATAAGGAGATTTCCAGGAAATTAAAGAATTTAATCCTTGAGAAATTTCTAAAATTCCTGATAAAAGAGGATGATGAAATCCATTCAGTAAAGCATTTAATATAAAAAATAATGTTACAGAACCTAGTATTAAAAGAAGAGTGTTCATTGCATTTTTAATACTTGTTGAAAGAAATGTACCAAATGGCATTTTTGGTTGAGAAGGAATCAGTGTTTTTTCTTCACTTTTTGTTTTTTTGATAATACCAATTAAAATATTAACGAAATAGGGAAGAAGAATTAATTTTAAAATACTAGAAGGATGACTTTTAAAAATAAGGGAAAGCATAGTATATAAAAATAAGGGATTTGAAAAAAAGGCAAATGAAAGAAGAGAAGATGCTTCTTCTTTGGTTATATTTTTTTGAAGATATAAATTTTTAATGACGTAAGAATTGGCAGGCGTTCCAGAAAAACAAGAGATGAAAAAGACAAAAGCTCCATAAGGTGAAGTATGAAATATTTTCGAAAAAAAAGAACCAAAAAAATGACATAAAAGTTCAGGAAGGCCAAAATAAATGAATAAATCAGATAAAATCATCATGGGAAATAAAGAAGGAAAAAGTTTTGTAAAAAATAATTCACAAGAAGATATTACAGATTTTTGAATGATTATGTTTTTTTGAAAGAGTAAAATTGTTAAAAAAACAAGAAAAAAAAGAGGAAGTTTATTTTGTTTCATATTTTATTTTATGTTTCAAAATAAAATCTTATTTGTCAAATTTTGTCAAATTTTTATCCTAGCTGTGCTAAACATTTCTCTTTTTGATAGAATATATTAGGAGGATATCAAACATAATGTGGAATAAAATAAAACAGTTTTTTTCTGAAAATTATAAATATATTCTTATTTTTCTTTTTTTGATTGTCTTATTTCAGTATGAATTACCTTATAAAATTTATACTCCAGGAGGAATGGTCAATTTAGAAAATCGAATTACGGTTGAAAATGGCTATGAAACCAAAGGTGAAATTGGTATGGCTTATGTTTCTATGGTTCGAGGAAGTGTGCCTTTTTTACTTCTTTCTTATCTTATTCCTGATTGGGATATTGTTCCTGTATCAGAACTTACTTTAGAAAATGAATCATTTGAAGAAAGATTTCAAGCAGATAAAATATCAACTCAGCAATCTATTGATTCGGCGATTATTTCATCTTATCGTTTTGCTGGAAAACCAGTTTCTATTCAAAAAGAAAATATTCATGTGACATACATTGATGAAAATGCTAAAACAACTATCAAGTTATTTGACCTTATTTTAAGTGTCGATGGAAAAAGTATTTCTAAAACGGAAGATTTAAGAAACATTATTAGTTCTCATCAAGAAAAAGACCATGTCACAATTCGGGTTTTAAGAAATAATAAAGAAGTTGATGCTGATGCGGAAGTTTATTTATTAGATGGTGTTCCTAAAATTGGAATTGCTATGACGATTACTTATGATTATGAAGAAGAACCAAGTGCATCGATTCATACGAAAGCGAGTGAAGCTGGTCCATCAGGAGGACTTATGATGGCTTTAGCACTTTATAATTCTTTAGTTGAAGAAGATATTACCAAAGGGAAAAAAATTATTGGAACAGGAACGATTGATGTTTTAGGAAATGTAGGAGAAATCGGGGGAGTTCGTTATAAATTAATTGGTGCGGTTAAGAAAAAAGCAGATGTATTTTTGGTTCCATTAGAAAATTATGAAGAAGCAGTCGCGGTGAAAAATGAAAAAGGATATGATATTCATTTAATTGCAGTTTCTACTTTAGAAGAGGCTGTAGAAGCTTTAAAAAAACTATAATTTTTGCATAAAAACTTTTCTTTTTGGCCATAAACAATATGGGTGAAAAAAATGGCAAAATATAAAGTTGAACTTACAGGTGTCAATACAAATGATTTAAAGGTTCTTTCTCAAGAAGAACAAACAGAGTTGTTTTTAAGATTTCAACAAGGGGATACTAAGGCCAAAGAGGAGCTAATTAATAGTAATTTGAAATTGGTACTAAGTGTTTTAAGAAGGTTTCGAAGACATAATGTTAATTTAGATGATTTATTTCAAGTTGGAGTTATTGGACTAATTAAAGCTATTGAAAATTTTGATTTATCTTATGAGTTAAAATTAAGTACTTATGCTATTCCACTTATTTCGGGAGAGATTCGAAGATTTATTCGAGATAATCAAAGTTCTTTAAGAGTCAGTAGAGGAATTAAAGATTTAGCTTATCAAATTTTGTCTTATCAAGAAGAAGTTTTGCAAAAAACAGGGAAAGAACCTACTTTTGAAGAGGTAGCGAATCATTTTCAAATCAGTGTTTATCAAGTAGCCAATGCTATCGATGCTTTAAAAGAACCTGTTAGTATTTTTGAACCAATTTATCATGATGGAGGAGAACCTATTTATTTAGCCGATCAATTAGCCGATTGCAAGGAACAAAATGATAGTCGTGATGAAAGAATGCTTTTAGAAAGAGCTTTACAAAAACTTAAAGAAAGAGAGAAAAAAATTCTTTTGGACCGTTATATGATGGGCAAAACACAAATGGAAATTGCGAAAATGTTAAAAATTAGTCAAGCTCAAGTCTCGCGGATTGAAAAAAGTGCTATTCGTAATATGAAAAGACTTATGAAATAATGTATTTTTCTTGAAATAAATCTATGGTTTTTCTTTTTTCTGTGGTAAAATGAAAGAGAAATAGAGGTTTCAAAAATGAAAAAATATGTTATTTTAGGAATTGTTTTTGTGATTCTTTTGGGAATGTTAGGAGTATTTTTTTTCTTTCCAAAACCAGAAACTCATGAAAATGAATGGATTGAGTTATCTTTAGATGATGAAAGAGTAAAAGAACTTTATGAAAGAGCAAATCCCAGTGATAGTGTCATTTCTCTTTCTGATGTTTATCGAAAAGGAACGTTTTCAAATGAATTTATTTTGGGAACAGCATTTGTTGATTATTTAAAAGAAAAAGAAACGGAATATATTCCTGAAGAAGAAATTGCTCTTCGAGTTCATAAAATTTTTGGAAATGTGACTTTTGCTCATGATTCGGGTTATATTGTAAGTCAATATTTATGTGCTTTTAAATATGATAAAGGAAGTAAGAGTTATACTTATTTAACTGGTTGTGATGGAAGTTTAAGTTCTTATTTTTCGAGAGTTTTGGTCAGTGCCAAGAAAAATGAGACAGAATATATTTTAACTGAAAAATTAATTTATGTGAAAAGCAATTGGGAAGATGTCATTGATACAGAAGAAAAAAAGGCAACAGTTAAAGTTTATGCTGATATTAATGAATCAAAACTAATCGATGAAATATCGTATGAATGGGAAAAAGAAGATGAGCCTAGTATTACCGTTCAAGATTATTTAGATGAAGCTTCAAGCTACGAATATCATTTTGTTTTTGATGGAGAAAATTATGTTTATCAAAAATTGGAGAAGGTGAATTAAGCTTCTTTTTTTTGGAATAATGACAATATTTTTTTTCTTGAAACTAAAGACTTTTTGCAAGGAATTTGTTACAATAAGTTTAAGTTACAAAAGAGAGGTAGTAAAAAATGAAAAAAATAATTTTAGTAGATGGAAATAATTTGCTTTTTCGTAGTTATTACGCAACTGCGTACTCAGGTTCCTTACTGAAAAATTCCAAAGGATTTCCTACCAATGCTTTGTATGGTTTTGTTGGAATGATGCATAAAATTATTGAAGAAGAACAACCAGAATATATTGCAGTTGCTTTTGATATTGGCAAAAATTTTCGGAAAGAAAAATATGATTTTTATAAAGAAGGAAGAAAGAAAACTCCTGAAGAGCTTCATTTACAAGAACCTTATGCTAGAAAAATTTTAAAAGCTATGGGAATTCCTTATTTTGAACTTGCCCCTTATGAAGCGGATGATATTATTGGAACATTTGCTAAAATGGTTGAAGAAGATCCTGATTTTGTTGGAACAATTATTAGTTCTGATCGAGATTTATTACAGCTTGTTAGCCCTCAGTTAGAGATGAAGCTTTTAAAACAAAAAGATTATATTCGTTATGATGTTTCGAAATTTCATGAAGATTATCAAATGGAACCAATTAAAATTATTGATTTAAAGGCTTTGGCTGGAGATTCTTCGGATAATATTCCTGGTGTGAAAGGCGTTGGCGAAAAAACGGCTTTAAGTCTTTTACAAACTTATGGTTCTTTAGAAGGTATTTATGAACATATTGATGAAGTAAAAGGAAAGACAAAAGAAAGATTATTAGCTGATAAACAAAATGCTTTTATGAGTCAAGAACTTGCAACAATTTATCGTGAAGTTCCTCTTGAAGTAAAAGATTTAGAAGAGATTCGTTATCAAAAATTAGAAGGAGAAGAGTTGTATCATCTTTATGAAGAATTAGAGTTTTATTCCTTTTTAAAATCACTCAAAAAAGAAGAAATTAATGTTCAAGCAAATTATATTGAGATAAGTGATCCAGAGGAAATTATGGAAAACGCCTGTTATGCATTTTATTTAGAATTAGACGGAACTAACTATCATCAAGCTAATCTTTTAGGGATGGGTCTTTCTTTTCCAGGACATGATTATTTTGTTCCTGTTTCATTGATTCCTAAAGTAATTCAAAAAATAAAGGATAAAGTTCTTTATACTTATGATTATAAAAAAGCCATTGTTTTATTTCATCGCCTTGGAATTTCCTTTTTTCCTGTCGATACTGATTTGATGATTGCTTATGCTCTTTTACAGGATAGTAGTAAAGATGATATTGCCTATTATATGGTACCATCTGGATATCATGTCGAGTTTTTAGAAAATTTATGGAAGAAAAAAAATAATTTTGATGAAACTTGGAAAAAAGAAATTGTTTTAAAAAGTAAATTTATCTTTGATGAAAGAGATAAAGCTATTGCTGATTTAAAAAAAGAAGATATGTTTGATTTATTTCAAAATATTGAAATGCCTCTTTCGCCAGTTTTGGCTGATATGGAAATTACAGGAATGAAAGTTGATGTTGCAGTTTTAAATATCATGAAAGAGGAAATGAAAGTTAAAATTGATGAATTAACAAAAGAAATTTATGAATTAGCTGGTGAGGAATTTAATATTGCTAGTCCGAAACAATTAGGAGAAATTTTATTTTTAAAACTTGGTTTACCAGGTGGAAAAAAGACTACAAAAGGATATAAAACTGATGTTAAAGTTCTTCATAAGTTATTGGGAATGCATCCCATGATTGCAAAAATTTTGGAATATCGAAATGCCACCAAACTTTATTCTACCTATTTAGAGGGAATGGAAAATTATATTTCAGAAGATGGGAAGATTCATACTATTTTTAAACAAAATTTTGCAAGAACTGGACGGCTATCTTCAACTGAACCTAATTTACAAAACATTCCTGTTCGTGATGAAGAAGGAAGAAAAATAAGAAAAGCGTTTTTGCCTTGTAATGATTATTTTTTAAGTGCTGATTATTCACAGATTGAATTACGTATTTTGGCTCATATTTCTGGTTCAAAGGAACTTCAAGAAGCTTTCCTAAAAGATGCTGATATTCATACTAAAGTCGCGGCTGATATTTATGGTTTAAAAGAAAGTGAAGTTACTAAAAAAATGCGAAGTACAGCTAAAGCCGTTATTTTTGGAATTGTTTATGGCATTAGTGGATATGGGTTAGGTGAAAACTTGGAAATTAGTCCAAAAGAAGCCAAAGAATTTATTGAAAAATATTATGAATTATATCCAGGTGTCAAGCAATATATGGATCGGGTTGTGGAAGAAGCTTATCAAACGGGAGAAACAAGAACTCTTTTAAAACGCCGAAGAATTATTCCAGAATTAAATAGTTCACAATATATGGTAAGGCAAGCAGGAGAAAGAATTGCTCTTAATACACCAATTCAGGGAACTAGTGCCGATATTATTAAGAAAGCGATGGTTGAAATTTATACAGCTTTTCAAAAAGAAAATATTCAAACAAAAATGGTTTTACAGGTTCATGATGAACTTATCTTTGATGTTTTAGAAGAAGAGAAAGCTAAAGTCGAAAAAATTGTAACAGATATTATGACTAATACAATTCAATTATCTGTTCCTTTAAAAGTGAGTCATGATTATGGGGTGAATTGGTATGATACGAAATAAAGTTGTTGTTGGAATCTTGCCAACATTTCCCCATAGTGAAACTGATCCTTATGGAGATACAGCTTCTTTTGTTCAGATGTATAGTGATAAAGTAAAAGAATGCGGGGGAATTCCAATTGGAATATTAGAAAAAGATGCTTCTTTTTATACTTCAATTTGTGATGCTTACATTTGGCCAGGAGGTTCGAAAGTCCATCGTGAGTTTTTTCTTATTTTGCAAGATGCTATTCAAAATAAAAAACCAATTTTGGGAATTTGTTTAGGAGCTCAAGCTATTTCTATTTTCTTTAATCTTTTGGAAGATAAAAAGAAGTATCCCGATCTTTCTTTAGAAGAAATTTATCAAAAAATGAAAGAAGAAAATCCTTATTTAAAAGAAGCAGAAAATGTTTCTATTCATAGTCATATCGTTACCAAAGAAAAAGAAAGTATTTTAAATGCTATGCATGAAATTACGATTCAAAAAAATAGTTTATTATATCAAATCTATCAAACAGAAAAAATGAATGTGGTCAGTTTACATACTATTACGATTGCCCATGCGTCAGCTGATCTTATGATATCTGCAAAATCAAGTGATGGTGTTATTGAAGCCATCGAATATCAAGATTTTATTTTAGGAGTTCAATTTCATCCAGAAATATTACCAGATTTGCAAATTTTTGAATGGCTCCTTGAAACTGCTTGTCGTAAATACTTACTTTTGGTAAACAAAAAAGAAAAAGTACAAAAGCAAGATTTTCTCATTGTTCATTATGATTCTACTATTGCGGAAAGCCTTGGTCAATCTGATATGGAATTGAATACGAAAGAAGCTTGGCTTTCTTTGCAAGCATTTTTACAGAGTCATGGGTTTATTGTTGATGTTAATAGTGCATATCGTTCTTCTCAAGTCCAACAAGAAATATGGGATTTTTATCTTAATAAATATAATGATGATTATGTTCAAAAGTATGTAGCTAAACCTGGTTTTAGTGAACATGAGACAGGATTAGCAATCGATGTCAGTGTGAAAGTAAATGAAAAATGGATGGATGAAGAAACAGACCAAACAGCTGAATTTTTTACATTTTTGGCTCAGAACGCTTGGCAATTTGGTTTTATTATTCGTTATCCAAAGGGAAAAGAAGAAGTTACCGGTTATTCATATGAACCTTGGCATATTCGTTATGTAGGAAGCTCTAAAATTGCTAAAAAAATAATGGAAAATCATCTTACTTTGGAAGAGTATCTAGAAAGGAAATTCTAATGCCAGAGATTGCTGAAGTAGAAACTGTTCGAAACACTTTAAAGTTAAGAATTTTAAATCAAAAAATTGTTGATTTTAAAGTTTATTATCAACCTATTTTAATGGATGAGGAACAGATGGTAAAAAAGTCTTTAGTAGGAAAAGAATTCATTGATATTAAAAGGATTGGAAAGTGGCTTCTTTTTGAAACTGATACTCATTATTTATTAAGTCATTTACGGATGGAAGGTAAGTATTTTATTAAAAATAAAAAAGATCCGATTGAGAAACATGAACATGTAGAATTTCTTTTTGCAGATGGTATGTCAATGCGTTATCATGATACAAGAAAGTTTGGACGAATGAAACTTGTTGAAAAAGAGAAACTTTATGAATTTGAAGGTATTCAAAAACAAGGAATAGAGCCAATTGATGAAAGACTCACTAAAGAATATTTACATGAAAAAGTAAGGAAACATCATTTACCAATTAAGACTTTACTTCTTGATCAAACCATTATTAGTGGGCTAGGAAATATCTATGCTAATGAAGTGTTATTTGATGCTAAAATTTCACCAAAGAAATTAGGATCATCTCTTACATTAAAAGAATGTGAAAGAATTTGCTCTTCCGCTAGAAAAATTATTTTAAAGGCTATCGAAATGGGCGGGACGACAATTCGTAGTTATACTTCTTCTTTAGGGGTCACGGGAAGATTTCAACAATGTTTAAAGGTCCATAAAAGAGAAAATGATTCTTGTTTTATTTGTAATAATCCTATTAAAATGATTCGAATTGGTGGCAGAAGTACTTACTATTGTCCTCATTGTCAAAAATAAAAAAATTGGTAAAAGATAATTTCTTGCCAAAAGAAGGAAAAAATGATAAAATGAATACAGATGAAGGAAACTTCATAAAATAAAAAAAGGAAGGCATTCGTGTTTGCTTGCTAATGCCTACCATTATATTGGGATAAGGCATTTAACCTTTAAAGAAAGATTAAGTGCCTTTTTTAATTTGCAATTGCCCAGATAATGGACAACAAACAAATTGTAAGAAAAAAAGTAATACCAAGGATGTAACGCATAAGATGCAAAATAAAGATTCTTTTCTTCATATGACCACTCCTTTCTAAAAAAGATAAGAAGTGGTAGGCACTAGCCACGAATGACTTCCTTAAAATAATCATAGCACACTTAAAAGAAATAAATCAATCATAAAATAATAATTCCCAACTCATGTAAATTGACCTCTGGGGGGGGGGTATTTGATAAAATCATCATAAATAGGTATGGTGATTTTTTAAATGAAATTACAAAAGTTTAAAGAAGAAAATAACAGACAAAAATATATCATAATCTTTACCATAGCATGTGTGTTATTCATCACAGGAGTTTTTCTATATAAAACATTTGCAAGCTTTCAAGTCATAGAAAATGAAGATCTTATTAATGGAAATGTAAGTGATCCCGGAGATGTCTATTTTGCATTTTATGTTGATGGAGTATTAAGTAAAGAAGTACCTCAAAAAGGAAGTAATTATGTTTTTAATTCAAAAGAAAGTTACTGTGGAAAATTAGGAAAGAAAGATGATAATATTATTCCCTGGTATCATAGAGAAGATGGAAGTATCACAGTAGAAGGAATATTAACCAGCCATACAAAATGTGTGTTATATTTTGAAAGTGGAGAAAACTTTATAGATAAAATAAAAGAAGTACCAATCAAAGAAGAAGATAGTGGAGAATCAGGCTTATATAAAGTAAGTCATGAAGCTGCCGAAATAACATATACAGAAGAAAAAGAAAAACAAGATCTTTTAAAACAAGAAGAATTAAGATATGCAGGGAGTAATCCAGATAATTATGTGTGGTTTAATCATGAATTATGGAGAATCATCGGATTAGTCAATACTCCAGAAGGCCAAAGAATAAAACTAATAAGAAATGATAGTATTGGAATGTATGCTTGGGACAGTTCTGAAAATACTGTAAATAAGGGATATGGAGTCAATGAATGGTCTACTTCCGATGTAAATCAAGTGTTAAATGATTATTATTCTCAAAACAAAATCAATCAAACTTGTTATACTAAAGTCATTCCACAGGACGATGGAACATATGTTAATCAAAAAGATTCTTGTAGTTTTGATGGAAAGAATGGAAATAAGATAAGAGGTTTAAAACAAGTTGATGAATTGATAGATACAGTCACTTGGAATACAGGAGCTTTAAATATGAGTGATTCGAAAGATTATACAGCCCAAATATTTTATAATGATGAAAGAAGTAATCGATTAAGTAAAACATGCAATTCTGGTACTTCATGTAATGATAATGTACCTAGAACTATTTTATGGAAAGGAAGGATTGCCTTACCATATATGTCCGATTATATCTATTCGTCTTTGCCTAGAGGTTGTTCTGTAAAGATAAGTCAATCTGTAAATCTTATGAATGAAATTTGTTATTCTAATAATTGGATGTCTGATATAACTGGTTATACTTTAAATTCTGTTTCTGCAGATACTTTTTCTACACACGTTATATATTTTTACAAACTCAATGTTCAATTTTTAAGAGCCGCGAATAATGCCTCCTTAAATCCAACATTATACTTAAAAACAGATGTTTTAGTTTCTAAAAATACAAATGGAACAATAGAAAATCCATATATAATTTAAAAATTTAAATTATAATGAGATTATTTGCTATTTTCAATTTTATATTTCTTTTTTCACCGTTAATTTTAAATTATTTTCTTCAGCCTTTTCTCTTTCTTCTATCATGATAGTTTTTAATCTGTTTAAAGCATCATAGGATTTATTTTTCTCTTCTTTTTTTACATGTGTCATATGTTTAAAATCATTGCCACAAAGAAGTTGTAAATTAGAGTAAGAAATAGGAGCATGATCTTTTAAAACTTCTAAACCATTTAAAATTTCTTCTTGAGAAAAAGATTTAGCTAAAAATTCGAAAAGAGTAACTTGTTCTTGATTATCAATTATTTCTTGTAATCTTTTTATTGCTAGTTCATAAATTTCGTTTTCTTCTGAAGTTAGCATTCGGCATTTTCTTAAACTATTGCCATGTTTTTGATAAATAATGTGGATAAAATTGGATTCTTGTAAAGAAAGTTGACATTTAAATTTTAGGACTTCAATCGCATGACGAATTTGAATATCTGAACCAGTTAATTTATCGTATAATGTATAAAATTCTCCATTTTTATATTTTTGTAAAAAATTTTGAAATTGATTCATGGCATATCGATATCTTGGATAGGAAGATGGTAAAATATTTTCATTTCTGTCTAAATTTTTTCCATGGACGTTAATGATAATATTGTAAGATACTGGATTATTTATTTTAAATTTTTGAACTACTTCTTGTAAAAATTTTTGCTTTTCTTCGGGAAAATATTCAAAAAAGAGATTTGATGGATTTAATTTTATTTTTTGTTTTTCTTTTGTTTCAGATAAAAGTTGATCCATTTGTTTTATTGCTTTTTGGTATGATAAAATATCTTCTGTTTTTATTTCAGATTCTTTTAAACCATCGGCTCCATGATAGGAAACAATCATTTGATAACTTTCTGGACTAAGTTCTTTTAAAGTTTCAATTTCGATTGGAAACATCGTAATTTCTTTTTTTGGAAATAATTGTTTTAATGAAATTTTTTGAAATTTTGTTAAATAATTTTTTACTACTGAAAGAATATTTTCAGTTGGAATAAAAAATTCATTTAATTGTTTTCCAAGAAAAATTTGAATGACTGTGTAAACTGTAGGATTTGTACTGGCTAATGACTTCATTTTCTTTTCCCAAATTTCTTCACAGATAGGCAAAGTTTTAAAAAATTCTTGTTGTAAGGAAAGAAGATGAGAAAAGTATTTTTCTGTATGATTTACTTGCTCTAATATTTCTTTTTTTTCTGTTTCAGTTTTTTCTAAATAAATCATAAGAAAGTAGAATCGAGACATATTTGAAAGAATTCTTTGCCAAAAAAGATATTCTTCTTCGTCTATTTTTTCAATATGAATATTTTTTAGTATCTCTTTAGCATCTTTGGGAAGATAGGAAAGGAGATTAGATAATATTTTTTTATCTCCAGGAAAATCTTTTTCTATTTGAGGAATATTTTTTTCTTCATATAAATGAATAGTTTTGGGAATCATTAATTTTTGTTCATTTAAAAATTGTTGATAAAATGCTGTAATTTCAGTTTCTTTTTTGATTGAATTTTCAAGTAAAGCAGATAAAACAGCTAAAATGAATAAATCTTTGGTTTGTTGATTTTCAGTTATGTGAAAGCGACCATTCATATGATAATAATAGATCTGATTAGGTTCAAATAAAGAGTTTGCTAAAATTGAATTAGGATTTTGATGAATAATTTGATAAACCATCTTTTTTATTTCTTTTTTACTTATTTTTTTAATGAGAATTTCAGAAATATGGCCTTTTTGAGGTATTTCATTTTTAACATTATTTAATAAAATTGTTTTCATTTTTAAAGAGATTTTTAAAGTAGGAAAGCATTCTAATAAATAGTTATTGATATTTTCTTTTATTGTTTCTTCAATGTTTTGGTTCATAATTTTTTCTCTCCTTTTTTCAAAAATTACGTTTAATTTATCATAATCATTGAAAAATTGCAACTTAATATATGAAGCTTTTTTATTCATTTAAAAAATATTGCAAAGAATCTATTCATTTTTTCAAAAACATGATAAAATAAAGTACAAACTTAAGGATATTTTTTGCATATCTTAACATAAAGGAGTTGTTTTCTTAAATGAATTCTGTAGGAAAAATTATGAAAGTCAGTTTTTTTACTAATTTTTTTTTGTCGCTTCTTAAAATTTTTGCTGGTATTTTTGGTGGTAGTGGAGCTTTAATTGCAGATGGATTTCATTCTTTTAGTGATTTAGTCACGGATTTGGTCGCGATTTTTGGTAGTAAGCTTTCTTTAAAACCGGCTGATGAAAAGCATCCTTATGGTCATGGAAAAATAGAATATATTACAAGTATATTTATTGCTGTTGTGATTCTTTTTTTAGGATTGTCCATTTTAAAAGAATCTTTTCAAAAACAAATTGTTATCCCAAGTCTTTTTGTTTTAGGAGTTAGTTTTTTTACTGTAATTGTGAAATTCTTTTTGGCTACATTTTTATTAAAAGAAGGAAAAAGGAAAAAAAGTAACTTATTAATTGCTAGTGGTAATGAAAGTAAAACGGATGTCTATAGTTCTATTGTTGTTTTTATTTCAGTCTTTTTAATGCAACTTTCTAAACAGATTCCAATTTTAAAATATGCTGATTTTTTAGCAATGATATTAGTGGGATTATTAATTATTAAAGTTGGCTTTCAAATTTTAAGGGAAAATTTAAGTTTAATTTTAGAAGAGCAAGAAACTGATGAAGAATATCTTAAACAAATCAAAGAAATTATTTTGAATCAAAAAGAAATTGCCCAGATTGATTCTTTACGAGTCATTAAATTTGGGGCTTATTATAAAGTAGATGCCGAGGTAAGTATGAATCCTTTTCTTTCTTTGTTAAAGTCACATCGTCATATTCATGAAGTGGAAAATGCTTTACGGGAATTTGATGAAAAAATTTTATATGTGAGTATCCATGTGAATCCTTTTGAGTCATATGAATTAAAAGAAGCAACAAAGAAAAATGCGAAAGAAATTATCCAATATTATCAAAGTTTCAATCGAAAAAAAAGATTAACGACAAAGGATTTCAATGATTTTTATCTTATTTCAGTTCAAGGAAAAAATAGAGGTTTTCTTTGGTTTTCTATCAAAGATGATACAATGATTATTTTTGATATTTATTTGGAGGAAGCTTATCGTTATTGTGGGATAGGATCTAATGTTATTGAAACTTTAAAGAAAAAATATCCTCAAAAAACCATTTCTCTTGAAGTTTTAAAAGATCATTCTTTTCTTCTTCATTTCTGGCAAAAATTGGGATTTCAAATTTTGAAAGAAAAAAATCATTCTTATCAAATGGAATTTATTGGAAAAGAAAAAATGAAAGCAAAACGAAAATCAGTTCTTTTTTAAATCGGAATTGGTTTTCTTTTTTTTCATATACTTTTTTAGGTGAATATTTATGCATCTATACAAAACAATCCAAAATTTTTTGTTTGATCAAGATTATTTTGTAGATCTTTGGCAAAAAAAAATTCATGTGTATGGATTTCAGGACATCATTACTTTAGAAGAGCAAAAAATTGTTCTTTCTTTTCCTAACTTTCAATTGTTTTTTCTGGGAACAGATTTTCGAGTTTTAAAACTTTCCAAAAATGAAATTTTAATTGAAGGAAATTTAGAAAGTTTACAGGTGCAGGATGGAAAATAAAATATGGGTTGATGTCGAAGCTAAGGCAAAAGAAAAAGTTTTTTTACGTTGTTATCAAAGGAAAATAGAAATTTTTGAAGCCAAAGAAGAAAAGGGAATTCTTTCGTTAAAAATTTTGGAAAAAGATTATGCCAAAATCAAAAGACTTTGGTTTGTGAAGGTCAAAAAAAGTAGAGCAACTGGTCTTCTTTATTGGAAAGAAAAAATTTTTACTTATCGAGTTTTAGTTGTTTCCATTTTTTTCGGTTTCTTTTTATTATTTTTTATTTCCCATATTATGATTCAAGTTGAAGTGATTCATTCGAATAAAGAAATTCGTGATTTGGTTTCTTCTTCTTTAAAAGAAAAGGGATTAAAGAAAAATACTTGGAAAATGAGTTATGAAGAACTAAAGCAAATTAAAGAAGAAATTTTAGAAGAGTATCCCGATCGGTTGGAATGGTTAGAAATTGAAATTCATGGTATGAAATATGTAGTTCGAGTAGAAGAACGCAAAATAGAAACACAAAAAGAAGAAAAAACGGCTTGTCATGTGGTCGCAACGAAGGATGGTTTGGTAAAAGAAATGATTTTTCAAAAAGGGCAAGCTGTTGTTAGTCGTAATGATGCGGTGACAAAAGGAACGATTTTGATTAGTGGAATAATTACGAAAGATGGGGAAGAAAAAGGAGTGGTCTGTGCAGAAGGAAAGGTTTATGGAGAGGTTTGGTATCAAATTTCAGCAAGTGTTCCAATGAATTATGAAGTAACGGAAAGAACAAATAAAAAAAGATGGAATTTGCGATTTAAAAATTTATATTATGATCAGCTTATTTTTCGAAGTCGTTTGGAAAATTATGAAGAAGAAAAAAAGAAAGTTTTGGATATTTGGGGCAATGAACTTTATTTTGTCGTTCAGTATGAAACGAAAAAAGAACAAAAAAAATATACGGAAGAAGAGGCAAGTAATTTAGCCTTTGAAAAAGCAATTGAAAAATTAGCAAGCACTTTAGATGAAAATGAGAAGATTTTAGAGAAAAAAGTTTTGAAAAAAGAGATAAATCATAGTACAATGAATATAGAAGTTTTTGTCTCGACTTTGGAGTCCATTGGCGAGGTTCAAGAATTTGAAAAAAATGAAAAAGAATAGAAGTGGTGAAAATGGGGATACAACTAATTACCAATACATTAAAAGATATTTGGCCAATGCTTACTATTTTCTTAGTTGTTATCGTATCTATTCGGCTTACTTATCTTCATGTAAATCATGAAAGGTTTGTTTTCTATCGAGAGTTTTTAAATCTTGTTTTTGTGATTTATGCTCTTCTCCTTTATAATTTACTTACCAATTCAGAATTAAATGATGTGAGTGGTTTTAATTTAATTCCTTTTACAGAAATTATGCGTTATAAGATAGGAACAACAGGGTTTTATTGGAATGTTATTGGTAATGTTTTGCTTTTTCTGCCTTTTGGATATTTTGTATCAGGATATGTAAAGGCAACGAAAGTGAGCCATATTTTAGGGATTAGTTTCATTACCAGTGCGACGGTTGAATTTGTTCAATATTTTATTGGTCGAAGTTTTGATGTTGATGATATTTTACTGAATGTTGTTGGAGCGATTCTTGGTTTTTTACTTTATATTGGTTTTACAGCGATTAAAAGACATTTACCAAGATTTTTTCGAAGTGATACTTTTTATAATATTTTATGTTTTTTGGTTTGCTTTTTCTTGGTTCTTTATTGTTTACAAATTATGGGTATTTCTTTTCTCTAATATGGATAGGGGGAATTTGTTATGAATCAATATACAATTAATGATACTTTTGGATATTCATCTTCTATTTCTTATTTAGATTCGGTGATAGAGCGAGTGCTTAAACATGAAAAGGTAGAAAATGCTATTTTTTCCATTATTTTTGTTTCAAATTCAGAAATTCAGAAAATCAATAAGGAATATCGAGGGTTAGATCGAGTAACTGATGTGATTAGTTTTGCTTTGGAAGATAATTTAGAATATCCTATTTGCCCTAGAGTTTTAGGAGATATTTATATTTCAATTCCAAGGATGAAAGAACAGGCAATTGAATATGGACATAGTGAAAAACGAGAACTTGCTTTTTTAGTAGTGCACGGTTTATTACATCTTTTAGGTTATGATCACACGAAAGGTGAGGAAGAAGAGAAAGTCATGTTTGACTTACAGGAGGAAATTTTAAATGAAGAAGGAATTACAAGATAAAAAAGACCCTTTTTTGGTTCATTATTTAAAAAGTACGAAGTACTCTTTAGAAGGAATCTGGGCTGCTTTTCGTGAAGAAAGAAGTTTAAAATTTTATTTCTTTTGTTTTGCTCTGGTGCATTTATTAGGGCTGATTTATCAAATTCGCTTTGTAGAGTGGTTGTGGATTTGGGGTGTTTTCCTTCTCATTCTTTGTGTGGAACTATTAAATACAGCGATTGAAAATGTGGTTGATTTAGTGACCAAAGAAAAAAATCCTTATGCGAAAAAAGCCAAAGACTGTGGTTCAGGGGCAACATTTGTTACTGTTATTTTGGGAATTGTTGTTTTTGGTTTTATCTTTTTTCCCTATCTATTTCATTGAAAGGAGGTTTTTACAGTGAAAAGTGGTTTTGTTAGTATTATTGGTAGACCAAATGTTGGAAAAAGTACTCTTTTAAATTCTATTTTAAATTTTAAAGTGGCAATTACCTCAGATAAAGCTCAGACAACTAGAAATGTGATTCAAGGAATTTATAATGAAGAGGATACACAGATTATTTTTTTGGATACACCGGGAATTCATAAACCAAAAAGTAAATTAGGTAAAATTTTAAATAAAGAAAGTTATTCTGTCATGAAAGATGTGGATGCTTTATTATTTGTAGTTGATGCTGCTTCAGGTTTTGGAAAGGGTGATGAATATATTTTAGAAACTTTAAAAAAATGTAATGTTCCAGTTCTTTTGGTGTTAAATAAAATTGATCAAATGTCTCGAGAAGAATTAGTTAAGTGCATTTTAGAATGTAAAGATTTGTATTCTTTTTCCGAAATTATTCCTGTAAGCGCGCTTACTAAGGACAACGTGAGTCATTTAATTGAAGTGATTAAAACTTATCTTACCGATACAATTCGTTATTTTGATGAAGATATGATTACAAGTAATTCTACAGCATTTATGGCAAGTGAGCTTGTTCGCGAAAAATTACTAGATGCAACGATTGAAGAAGTACCTCATGCGCTTACTTGTGTGACAACTCATTTTGAAGAAAAAAAAGATCTTGTTCATATTAGTGTTGATATTATTGTTGATCGAGATTCTATTAAAAAAATTGTGATTGGTAAGGGTGGCGAAAGATTAAAGAAAGTTGGTACTTTAGCTCGAAAAGAATTGGAAAAATTACTAGAAAAACAAGTTTATTTAGAACTTTATGTAAAAACGATTCGAAATTGGAAGGAAAAAACGGGAATTTTAAAAGAATTAGGATTTGATGAATTAAATTTAAAATAAAGTGAATAAAAAATTGATATTTCTCTCATTATTATTATGGAAGGTGAAAGAAATGTCAAAAGAAGAAGCATGGGAAAAATTTAAAGAAACAGGGGAAATTAAATATTATTTAAAGTATAAAGGAAAAGATGTGGAATTATGATTGAAAAAGTGATGGGTTTTGTAGTTAGTACAGTAAATTTTGGAGACTCATCACTTATTTTGAATATTCTAACAAAAGAACATGGACTCATTGGTGTTATGGGAAAAGGTGTCAAGCAAATGAAAAGCCCTTTACGGTCATCTGCCCAAAAATTCACTTATGGATATTTTTATATTTATTATAAAAAAGAAAAATTATCTTTACTAAAAGACATTGATGTTATTGATTCTTTTAGACATTTACATGAAGATATTACTTTGATTGGATATTTAAATTATGTTGCTGAATTAGTGACACAAGTTTATAAAGAAAGTGAAAGTACTCTTTTATTTGATTTAATGATGAGCATTATTTTTAAAATGAATGAAGGATTGGATCCATTTGTTTTAGTCAATATTTTAGAGATTAAATGTCTTCCTTTTTTGGGAGTTGGAATTGTTCTTGATGCATGCATAAAATGTGGAAGGACAACGGATATTGTTACGATTGATGGCGATGTTGGCGGGCTTATCTGTAAAAATTGTTATCGAAAAGAAAAAATAGTGTCTTTAAAAACGATTCAACTTTTAAGAATGTATTATTATATTGATATTGCTAGTATTACTAAATTGGAAATTCATGCCCAACAAAAAGAAGAAATTGATGAATTTTTAACGGTTTATTATCATCGTTATACAGGAATGTATTTAAAAAGCAAAGAATTTTTGAAAAAAATACAAGATTTATAAAGTTCTTTTTTTTTAGCTAATTTTGTCGAAACTGTTTCAAATTTTGCAAAAATCTTCTATATTAAAATAGCAAAGGGTGATGGGATGCTAATCTTAAATTTAGAATACCGGAAAGATGGTCTTTATGCTAAACTAATTGGGTCTTTAACCAAACATAGTACTTATAAATTCTATCAATATGTGATTCCTTATATGAAAAAAGAGGAAGTAAAAACGTTTGTCTGTGATTGTACACATCTTAGAAAAATTGATTTTGAAGGGAAAAGTGCTTTGTTGAAAACAAAATTAGTCTTAAAAGATCAAAAGGGCAAATTTCTGTTATGCCATGTTAAGGAAAATTTAAAAAAAGAATTAGTAGGATATCGTATGCGCATACTCTAAGGAGGAAACATTTTGAACATCGAAGAGCTGATGGAGGAATTATTTCCTTTAATCAAAGAGATCGCTTCTTACTTTTATCATGTTCCTTTTGAAGATTTGTTACAAGCAGGAAGACTTGGCGTTTTAAAGGCATACCGAAAATATCGACAAAATGGAACTGTAAAGTTTTCAACTTATGCTTACGATTATATCTTTGGCGAAATGTATGAATTTACGAGAAAAAATCAAGAGATTAAAGTAAGTAAAGATTTAATGAGATTAGCTAAAAAAATTGAAATTGCCAAAAACACTCTTGCTTTAAAAATGGGAAGAATTCCAACGTACGGGGAAATCGGAGAATTTTTAAATTTATCTTTGTTTCAAATTATGGAAGCTAGTAATATTAAAAGTCAAGTTCTTAGTTTGGATGAAAGTAGTGATGAATCAAGAGATTTATATGAAACAATTCCAAGCGATTCTCATTTATCTTTAGAAGATAAACTCACCTTAGAAACAGGAATTGAACGCTTACCAAAAGAGGAGCAAAAAATTATTCGATATCGTTATTTTAAAGATTTGTCTCAGATGGAAACGGCCAAACGGATGGGATTAAGTCAAGTGACGGTATCTCGTTATGAAAACAAAAGTTTGAAGCGATTAAAACAGTATTATGATGTTTTTTAAAAGAAAGTTTTTCTGTTAGAAGGCTTTCTTTTTTTTTAAAGCACTTGACTTTTTCACCTATTTATAGGTATCCTTTATTTAGGAGGTGCTTATGTTAAAAGTAGAACATGTGACAAAATATTATGATCAATTAAAAGCCGTTGATGATTTATCTTTTGAGGTACAAGATGGCGAGATATTTGGTCTTCTTGGGGTTAATGGTGCTGGTAAAACAACTACTTTTCGAATGATTATTGGTCTTTTAGAACCAACTAGTGGAAAAATTACATTAGATGGAAAGCCAATTGATTATCATGTCACTGATCAAATTGGTTTTTTGACAGAAGAAAGAAGTTTACTTACCAAACTTACTGTGAAAGAACAAATTTTATATTATGCAACATTAAAAGGAATGAAGGAAGAAGATATTTTAAAACAACTTGATAAATGGTTAGAACGATTTCAAATATCAGAATA
The DNA here is from genome assembly GCA_947598285.1 of uncultured Bacilli bacterium. Classification (GTDB taxonomy): domain Bacteria; phylum Bacillota_I; class Bacilli_A; order RF39; family UBA660; genus Ventrenecus. The sequence goes on along the minus strand of CANQFE010000004.1, from coordinate 2,388 downwards.
TAAGGATCGAAAAATTAAAGAGTTATCCAAAGGAAATCAACAAAAAATTCAGTTTATATCTGCTGTGATTCATAATCCTAAACTTCTTATTTTAGATGAGCCTTTTACAGGTCTTGATCCAATGAATGTAGAGTTATTTATGAAAGTTATTCGAGAATTTAAAGAAAAAGGAAGTAGTATTATTTTTTCTTCTCATCGAATGGAACATGTTGAACTTTTTTGTGAAAAATTAGTTATTTTATTAAAAGGAAAAAGTGTTTTGGCAGGAGAACTACAACAGATAAAAAAGGATTATCGTAAAAAAAATATTCATATTGTCGGTGATGTGGAAGAAAAAGAAATTAAAAACATCAAAGGTGTTTTAGCGGTAGAAAAAACATCTCAAGAAATGATTGTTAAAATTGCTGAAGATAAAGTGATTGATGATGTTTTTGAGGTAGTGAAAAAAGGCAAACACATTACTTCTTTTCGGGTTGAAGATCCGACACTCAATGAAATTTTCTTAAGTAAGGTAGGTGAAGCATATGAAAAGTAAATTAAAATATTTAACGAAACAAAGTTTTAAAAAGAAAGTTAATACCAAATGGTTTAAGGCTGTCAATATTATTTTACTGGTGTTATTTCTTTTCCTTGCTAATATAGATCGAATTATTTCGTTATTTGGGGGCGATTTTCAAGAAGAAGAAACCATTCTTTTAAAAGATGAAAGCAATGTTACAGATTTATTAGAAACTACACTTACTACTTTGTTTTCGACGTATCAACAAGATCGAAATTATAAAGTTTTAAGAAGCGAAGAAGATATTCAGACTTTAAAAGAAAATTTAAATGACCAAGAGAAAAATATTATTATTCATCTTTTTGATGATGAAAAAAATTATCTTCAGGCAGAAGTGATTAGTTATGAAGAAATTAGTCTTACGACAAAACAAATGATTGTTTCAGCTCTTCAAAGCGTGAAAGAAGAAGTGGCCCTTCAAAGAAGTCCACTCAGTTTGGAAGAAAAAAATGCTCTTATGATGCCTATTTCTATTCAAATGGTTACTTTAAATGACCAAAATAGTGAAGAAAATAAAGAAATTGTTGGTATGATCGCGGCTTTTCTCTTTATTTTACCATGTTTCTTTCTAATACTTATGCTTGTTCAAATGGTTGGTGCGGAAATTAATGATGAAAAAACAACACGTAGTATGGAAATTATTATTTCTAATGTTTCTCCTCAAGTTCATTTTTTATCTAAAATTTATGCTTCTACTTTGTTTGTTGTCGTACAAGCTCTCCTTGTTTTTCTATATGCTGTTATATCTTTTGGATTTAGAATGTTATTTAGTGGTGGCGGAAGTTTGAGTGGAGATATGTTAAATCAAGTTCAAATGGTTCTTCATACAGCTCAGGAAACAGGAATTGTGAATCTTCTTCTCCAAGGTCTTCCTTTTCTTATCATTTTATTTCTTTCTTCTTTCTTCCTTTATGCAATTGTCGCTGGTGTTTTTGCATCTATGACAACTAGTTTAGAGGATTTTCAACAACTTCAAACACCAATGATGTTAATTATTATGATCGGTTATTATTTAGCTATCATGGCAACTCAAATGGAAGGGGCAATTTTTATTAAAGCAGTTTCTTTTCTTCCAATGCTTTCTTTCTTAATCGCACCTGTATTATTTTTAATCGGTCAATTAAGTTTGTGGGAACTTGCTTTTTCTAGTTTAATTACAGTAATATTTACTTTTATCATTTTCCATTTTGGACTTAGAATTTATAAAGTGGGAATCTTAAATTATTCTTCTAGTAAATTATGGCGTAAAATGTTTCAATCTTTGAAGAAAAAATAACTTGTTAAAAGCAGGAACAAGTGATAAAATGAATATAGATGAAGGGAACTTCATAAAATAAAAAAGGAAGGCATTCGTGTTTGCTTGCTAATGCCTACCAAAATAGTTTTGTGGGCATTTAATCTTTACTCTTAAAGATTAAGTGCCGTTTTTTTTAATTTGAAATTGCCCAGATGATGGACAATAAACAAATCGTGAAGAAAAAGGTAATTACTGTAATATATTTCATAAGTTGTAGAATAAAAATTCTTTTCTTCATATTGACCACCCCTTTCTAAAAAAGAAAAAAGTGGTAGGCACTAGCCACGAATGACTTCCTTAAAATAATCATAACATACATAAGAAAAAGAAATCAATCATAAAACAACAATTGCCAACATGTCAATTGACTTCTGGGGGGGGGGTAATTGATAAAATCATCATAAATAGGTATGGTGATTTTTTAAATGAAATTACAAAAGTTTAAAGAGAACAATAAAAATCAAAAAAGTATTATTCTATTTACAATAGCTTGTGTGTTATTAATCACAGGAGTTTTCTTGTATAAAACATT
>CANQFE010000003.1 GCA_947598285.1 uncultured Bacilli bacterium | reverse complement strand
TTATTAATCACAGGAGTTTTCTTATATAAAACATTTGCAAGTTTCAAAGTTATTGAAAATGAAGATCTCATCAATGGAGATGTAAATGATCCAGGAGATATTTACTTTGCTTTTTATAAAGATAATAAAATTCAAAAAGATATGCCTACTAAAGAACAAGGATATGTCTTAGATGAAAGTAAAAGTTATTGTGGAGTCACAGGTGGAAATGACTCTGATATCAAAGTACATGTTATGGAAAATGATATGATTTTTGTAGAAGGAGTCACGACATCAAGAACAAAATGTAATTTGTATTTTGTAAAAGGAGCCTATATCTTAGGTAAAGGAATACCAACCGTAACAGAAGGAAATGGACTCTATGAAGTAAAACATGATGGAGTAAGTGGAACAATAAAAGATGAAGGATTCAAACAAACAGAATATCGATATGCCGGAAGTAATCCAGATAACTATATCAAATTTAATGAAGAAGAATGGCGAATCATCGGTTTAGTGAATGTGATGACAAGTGAAGAGACTGTAGAACAAAGAGTCAAAATTATCAGAAAAGATAGCATTCAAAGTATTCAATGGAATTCAGAAAATAATAATGATTGGAATCAATCGAGTTTAATGAGATTATTAAATACGGGAGATTATTATAATCGCGAAGGTGATTATGAAACAATAGGTCTAACAGAAAGCGCAAAAGAAACAATTGATAATAGTATTTTATGGAATTTAGGCTCGAATGGTAGTGAGGGTAGAACTATGAGCGAAATGTATATTTTGGAAAGAAGTAACATTGTTTTAGAAAATAATGAATATTTATGGAAAACAGATAACCATGGAGTAGCTTTAATGTATCCTTCTGACTATGGTTTTGCTACTGGAGGTGAAACCGAGAAAAGAACAAATTGTATTTCGAAAACAAAATTAAAAGAATATAGTGTTTGTAGCTCAGATAATTGGCTGTTTCCTCATTTTGACGATTCTTTTGATTGGGAATGGTTACTTACTCCCTCTACTTTTCTTCATCCGACTGGTGGTTACAAATACGTACATGAATTGCAATCTGACGGAAATATATGGCCTTCAAATTATCATGTAACAGGTAATCGCTCTCCTCAGTTATTACGCCCTACGCTTTATTTAAAAACAAATGTTAAAATAGCTCAAGGTAATGGCAAAAGTGGCTCGTCTTACCAACTAATTCAAACGATTGAAAGATAAAATAAAAATTAAACTGTTAAAATAAAGGTCTCTGTGTTAAAATAAAACAAGTAGGAGGTCTTTTTATGTTTGAAATAAAAGATTTGTGTGTCAGTATAGAAGAAAAAGAAATTTTAAAAGATTTTAATCTATCTATCAAAGAAGGAGAAATCCATGTTTTAATGGGACCTAATGGAGCTGGAAAAAGTACCATTTGTAAAAGTATTTTAAACCATCCAAACTACCAAATAACCAAAGGTTCAATTTTCTATCAAGGAAAAGAAATCACACACGAAAAAACTGCTACAATTGCGAAAATGGGACTTTATTATATTAATCAAACGCCGATTGAAATTGAAGGAATTACTAACTTAGAAATGTTAAGGACTGCATTAAATGAACAACAAAAAGAATTAAATATTTTTGATTTTAAAAAGAAATGTCAAGAAGTTTGTGAAAAATTAAACATTCCTAAATCATTTATAACAAGACAAGTAAATGTAGGAATGAGTGGTGGCGAAAGAAAGAAAAATGAGTTATTAGGCATGTGGATATTAGAGCCATCTTTTCTCCTTTTAGATGAGATAGATTCAGGTTTAGATATTGATGCGATTAAATTAGTTGGTAAAAATCTAAAAGAATATCATGAAAAAACGAATGCTTCCATGTTAATTGTCACTCATCAAAAAAATCTAATTGATCTTTTAAATCCTGATTATGTTCATGTCATGGAACATGGGCAAATGGTAAAAACTGGTTCCAAACAACTAGCTGAGGATATTTTAAAAAATGGTTTTTATGAATTTTTAGAGGCAAATATGATAAGTGGAAGTGGTCAAAGTGAATAAAATAGTATGGAACACAGAAGAATTAAGAGAACCAATTGATACTTTAGAAATAAAAGGAAAAGATACTGTTATAAAATTTTTTCACCATGTAAAAATAAATGAAATTATTTTTCCCGAAGGCTCTTTTCATACAACTTGGCTTTTAGAAGAAAATTCTTTCTTAGAAATTCATAGCATTATAACATGTAAAGAAATAAAAGGATCATTAGAAATTTGTAGCACCAACCATACTAATTGTAATATTCATCTAGGAATTAATGCTGTAGGTCAAAATGAATTAGAAATCCAAAATAAAATCGAAGGAAATGAAAACATAACAAACTTAAAAGTTCGGGTAATTGGGGAAGAAAATAGTAAAACCAAAATTATAACAACTGGAATATTATTAAAAGAGACAAAAGAAAATACTTTTTTAGAAGATGTCAAATATTTAAACGAAACAGAAAGTATCATTGAATGTCATCCTAAATTAATTGTAGATAGTAATGAAGTAGTCGCGAATCACAACGTAACAATTGGTTCAATTAGTGAATCAGATCTTTTTTATTTAGAATCGAAAGGAATTGAAACAAAAAACGCGAAAAACTTAATTCGAAAGTGTTTTTTAAATTCTGTTTTAAAATAATGAAAAAAAGGAGGAAACAAGATGAAAATAGAAGAATTCCCAATGTTACAAGAAGATTTAATTTATCTTGATAATGGTGCGACAACATTTAAGCCAAAATGCGTCATTGAAAAAATGAATGAATACTATGAAACATATTCAGCCAATGCTCATCGAGGAGACTATGATATTTCTTTTAAAGTAGATAAAGAATATGAAGATGCAAGAGAAACTGTAAGAAAATTTATTAATGCCAAAGATAAAGAAAGTATTATTTTTACAAGTGGCACGACTGAATCACTAAATATGATCGCGACTGGTTTTTTTCGAAAATTTCTGGAACCAAATGATGAAATTTTAATCACAAAAAGTGAACATGCTTCAAATGTCTTACCTTGGTTTCGTCTTCAAAATGACTGTGGCGCGATTGTAAAATATATTCCTTTAGATCAATCCCATTATGTTACAATGGAAAATTTAAAAAAAGTAGTCACTCCTAATACAAAAGTAATCGCTTTAGCTGGAATAACAAATGTTATAGGCGATGAAAGACCAATGAAAGAAATTACCAAATTTGCTCATGAACATAATATTTTTGTTGTCATGGATGGTGCTCAAAGTGTACCACATAGAAAAACAGATGTCCAAGATTTAGATATTGATTTTCTAGCTTTTTCTGGTCATAAAATGTGTGGACCAACAGGAATAGGTGTTCTTTATGGCAAAAAAGAATTATTAGAAGAAATGGAACCAGTAAATTTAGGTGGAGGAATGAATGAATCTTTTGATTCGCCAGAAGAAATGTATTATAAAGAACTTCCTACAAGACTAGAAGCTGGTACTCCAAATATTGTCGGAGCTATTGGACTGGGTGAAGCAATTCGTTTTTTAGAAAAAATTGGGATGGATAATATTGAAGCATATGAACGTCACTTACGCAAATATGCTCTAGACAAATTAGTTCAAATCCCTCATGTTGATCTTTTAAATATTGAAGCAGATGGTGGAATTTTAGCTTTTAATGTTGACGGTATTTTTAGCCAAGATGTCGCTTATTATTTAAATAAATATAAAATATGCGTTCGTGCTGGAAACCACTGTGCCAAAATTTTAAAAAGTGAAGTAGGTGTCACAAATAGTTTAAGAGTAAGTTTCTATTTTTATAATACGGAAAACGATATTGATGCTTTAGTAGAATTACTAGAAAACAAAGAAAAAATTTTAAAGGAGATGTTGTAATGAACGAAGAATTACGAAGAGAAATTATTATGGAGCACTATATGCAACCAAAAAATCGCCATCGCCCTAATGAAGATACTTATCAAATGGTAAATACAAATAATGCTTCATGCATTGATAATTTAGATATTTATGTCAAAATAGAAGACCAAAAAATTAAAGATATTTGCTTTGAAGGAGAAGCCTGTGCCATTTCCACTTCATCAACATCTATTATGATTCAAAATTTAATTGGTAAAACAATTGAAGAAGCAAAAGAATATATTAAAAATTTTGAAAATATGTTAAATGAACAACCATATGATTCAAAACAACTAAAAGAAGGAATAGTCTATGAAGAAATTTATAAACAAGGAAATCGGAAACACTGTGCTGATCTTCCATATGAGGGAATCAAAAAAATTTTAGATTCATATTCTCAAAAATAAGCTCATAAATTTCTTTTTGTAATAATTCAAAAAAAGGATTTATCATTTTTCTTGCGAAACGAAGGAAAAAAGTGATAAAGTGTATATAGATGAAGGAAACTTCATAAAATAAAAAAGGAAGGCATTCGTGTTTGCTTGCTAATGCCTACCATAAAATTGGTGATGGCATTTAATCTTTCAAACAAAGATTAAGTGCCTTTTTAATTTGCAAAGATCCAAGATAAAATACAAATCATTATAAAAATTTTATTGTCAATTGACCTCTGGGGGGGGGGTAATTGATAAAATCATCATAAATAGGTATGGTGATTTTTTCAATGAAATTACAAAAGTTTAAAGAAAGAAATAACAAACAAAAATATATCATAATATTTACCATAGCTTGTGTGTTATTAATCACAGGAGTTTTCTTGTCTAAAACATTTGCAAGCTTTCAAGTCATAGAAAATGAAGATCTCATTAATGGAGAAGTCCAAGATATAGGAGATTTAGAATTTGCATTTTATATCGATGATGGAAAAGAAGATAAAATATCAAAGACAGCACCAGAGAAAGATGATGGTTATAGTTTAGATACCAGTAGTAGTTATTGCAAAGATATGACAACAGGAGAGAAAGTAAGTAGAATTAATTGGGATAACGAAAGATGGGGACCATATTTATCCAATATCACAACAACAAAAACGAAATGTTATTTGCATTTTAAGAAGATCTATGAAGAAGATACATTAAATGGAGCAGTTCCAGATTTAATGAATGGAAGATTAGTACCAGTTGTAATCATTACAAATGGAGCACCTAGTGATATCAAATATGTAGGAGCAGTTGGAGGAAAAGTAGAAAAAGCAGATATCACAGATACAAGAGATCCGTGGTATAGTTACAAAGATAAGAAATGGGCAAATGCAGTGATATTAAAAGATGGATTATCTGATACTTACCAACCAGGAGATGAAATACCAGAAAGTGATATTGAATCTTACTTTGTCTGGATCCCAAGATATAAATATAAGTTAAAGGAAGATGAAGCAACCTTTAATACTTATAGTTCCATTACGAATGATGAAACATATAAGATTCAAAAAGTCGAAGAATTTTATTCTAACATACAAGGAAATAAAGGTGAAACAGAAGTATTTGATATTCAATTTGAAACAAAAGGCAAAGGAATATCAAAAGAAAGTACAAAAGATAAATATTTAACTCATCCAGCTTTTGTAGCATTTGATAGTAATGGCTTTTGGGTTGGTAAATTTGAAACAGGATATAATCAAAATAATAGTAATGATAATGTTACACCAGACGTTACAAAATGGAATACAGCAGGAGCTCAAAGAAATGAAAATAGTCCTTCTAAAGTCATCATCAAACCAAATGTATATAGTTGGAGAGGAATCCAAGTAGCGAATGCATTTTATACAGCATATAATTATCAAAGAGAATTAGAAAGTCATATGATGAAGAATACAGAGTGGGGAGCAGTAGCTTATTTAACCCAAAGTCAATATGGAAGATGTAAAGATAATAAATGTACAGAAGTAAGAATCAATAATTCAGGAAGTTATATTACAGGAATGAGTGCAACTCTGGAACCAACATGTGGTTATACAGAAAGTAATGAAACATGTAACTGGTATGGAGGACCAACTGATTTAAATGTTTTAGAAAGTGGAAATATAAAAGGATATTATTTAACAGCAAGTCAAGAATCAAGTACAACAGGAAATTACAGTGGAATCTATGATATGAGTGGAGGGTCTTGGGAATATGTCATGGGCGTGATGCAGGCAACTGATGCTGATACAAGTGCACCAGCAAGTGGAAGAAGTAAAACATATAATTCAGGATTCAAAGGACCATATAGTTGTCCAGAATGTGATAGTCAAACAGAAAAAGAAAATACCGATGGAAAGCCTTGGCCAAGTAAGAAATATTATGATTTGTATGATTATAAAACAGCAAGTGCAGAATATCAAAGAGGAATCTTAGGAGATGGAACAAAAGAATTTGGCCCATTTTATAGTGTTAGTTATCAAAAAACAAATGGAACAGGACCGGCTCGTCCTGTTAGTAGCTATAATGCTGACTTATCGTACTTTGTGAATTCTGATCAACCGTGGTTCTTTCGTGGTGGGTCTAGGCACTACGGGACGATCGCAGGGGTTGGAGCATTCAGTTACCACTACGGGAGTGAGAATAGCGATATCAGTTTCCGTATCATCTTAACACCATAAAAAATGTAAATTTATTGTAAAATAAAATAAAAAAAACATTTGAAAATTTTTTGAAAAAGTTATATACTGAACAAGTCAGATCCAGCAAATATGCGTAAAAACATGACATTTTACGCGTATTTTTTTGCCTAAAATGAGATTTGACAAAAAAGAAAAGGAGAAAAAAATGGAAAAGAATGAAAATAACAAATTTTTAGGAGAAGAAAAGATATCAAAATTATTACTTCGTTTTTCGATACCTTGTATTCTATCTTTACTCATTAGTTCGCTTTACAATATTGTAGATCAAATTTTTATTGGAAATAGTAATTTAGGATATTTAGGAAATGCCGCGACAGGGATTGTCTATCCGATTACCATCATTGCTGTTGCTTTTGCATGGTGTTTTGGTGATGGAGCAGCGGCTTATTTATCGCTATGTCAAGGAAGAAAAGATACCAAAAATGCTCATGTATCCATTGGAAATAGCATATTAATGACTTTTATCATTAGCATTCTATTTTTACTACTAGGGTTTCTATTTGAAGATAAATTACTTTATTTATTTGGAGCTAGTGAAAAAAGTATTACATTAGCTCGTGACTATTATGAAGTTATTTTAGCAGCAATTCCTATTTATATGCTTGGAAATAGTATGAATGCTGTTATTAGGGCGGATGGTTCCCCTAAATTTTCAATGGCAGCCACAGCCATCGGTGCGATTATAAATATTATTTTAGATCCAGTTTTTATTTTTGGCTTTCATTGGGGAATCAAAGGAGCAGCTTACGCAACAGTGATTGGTCAAATCGCGTCTCTTTTAGTATCTATCTACTATTATACTAAAACTAAAACATTTAAACTTTCTATAGATAGTTTTAAAATAAATTGGCCCATATTCAAAAATGTTATAAAATTAGGAATATCAACCTTTATCACTCAAATGAGTATTGTCGCGATTTCACTTGTTTGCAATATTATGCTTGCTAAATATGGTGAGATGAGTCCATATGGCTCTGATATTCCCATTGCTGTCATCGGCATTACAATGAAAGTATTTTCAATTGTAATCAATATCATTATTGGTATAATTTTAGGTGCTCAACCAATTTTGGGATATAATTATGGAGCTAAGAAGATTGAAAGAGTAAAAGAAACCTTTAAAAAAGTTGCTCTTGCTTCTTTCATAATTGGAATTTTATCAACCATATTATTTGAAATCAATCCTAGTATAATCATTCGTATTTTTGGCTCAAATGAAGAATTATATATGGAATTTGCTACCTTAACATTTCGAATCTTTTTAATGTTAGTAACATTTACTTGCTTTATCAAAATGATTTCTATTTTCTTTCAGTCAGTAGGAGAGCCTTTTAAATCAGCGATTGTATCATTAGCAAGAGATATTTTCTTTTTTATTCCACTTGTAATCATATTACCTCAAATATTAGGAATCAAAGGAGTATTATATGCATCTCCTATTGCTGATATCTTAGGAATGATCGTAACTTCTTTTTTAGTGATTTATTTCTTCCAACATAAATTAACAAATGTTTCCAAAGAAACAGAAGATAATTTTGCATTAAAAGATTCTCAAGATGGCCTCATTATTACCATTGCTAGAACACATGGCAGTCAAGGAAAAGAAATCGGGCGAATTTTAGCTAAAAAATTAAATATTCCGTATTATGATAAAGAATTGACAGCCTTAGCAGCCCAAGAAAGTGGTCTAGATAAGGAATTTGTCTCAAATATTAATGACCATAAAGATATTTTACATGAGCTTTACTTAACTACTTCACCAGCAAAATATGCTATTGAAGCTCAAGAAAAAGCAATCAAAGAAATTGCCAAAAAAGGCTCTTGTGTAATTGTCGGTAGAGCAGCTGACTATATATTAAAAGAACAAAAAAATATATACAAAATATTTATCTATGCGCCAATGGAATATCGAATGAAAAATGTAATGGCAATGTATCAAGATACCAAAGAAAAAGCTAAGAAAAATATTGAAAAATCCGATCGAAATCGTGCCAATTACTATGAAATGATTTCTGGCCAAACTTGGGGAAAGAAAGAAAATTATGATTTTTGTATAAATGCTAAAAATGGCAAAGAAAAAACAGCTGAACTCATTTTAAAATTAATTCAAAAAGAACAAGAGTAATCATTTTTAAAATAAATTTTTCATCTTTTTTCACTTCTGAAAAAATTGTTAAATTTCTGTAGAAAAGCCTTAGGAAAATTGACAAGTTTTTGAAGATTTCGTATACTTAATTATAATAAGGGGTGAAAAAAGTATGCAAAAAAAATATACCTTATCATTAATTGTCATTTTATGCGCCCTTTTTCTATGCGTGCTAATTTTACTTCAATATCAAGCATACTTAGGAAGAGAAGAAATCATAAATGGAGTAACTTATGTAAATGAATACTTATCTGTAAATTATATGAATGGAAAATCTTTTCAAATAAAAGAAGAACAAAAAGACATCGAATTTTCGATTACGAATCAATCAGATGAACCAATTCTTTATTACATTCATTTTACCAATATGAAAGGAACTGAAAAAGCGAGCTATGAAATTACATCCAGTGAAAAGTCTTTTCAAAAAATAGAGGATAACTTTACCAAAACCATCATTGTCAGTCGTTATGAATTAAAACCACATGAAACACATCGTTATCAAATGCATATTAATAATCCAGATTTATCTACAATAGAATTTGACTTAGATATTGATATTGACGAAAAAGATAGTAGTTTTTCTAGTACCATATTAGCTCAAAATGAATTTAGTGAAGATAGTAACGCGACAGGACTAATTCGCAAAGAAGAGCAATATGGGGAAATTTATTATTTTAGAGGAAACGTTTTAAATAACTATGTTTCCTTTGCTGGACTGACCTGGCGAATTATTAAAATTAATGAAGATAAAACCGTAAAATTAGTATTAAATAATACGACTGAAGAAATGTTAAAAATGAGAGAAGAAAGCACAGAAGAAAAAGTCAGTTTTCAAACATCATTATTAAGTCAACATCTAGAGGAATGGTATAAAATTTATTTAGAAAATGTTGATTCATCGATTTCCAGTACTTTATATTGTTTTGATGATAGTATTATGACCGATGAAAATAACCGCATTGAATATCTTTCTGAAGTTCGTTTATTTAAAGAGAATTTTCCAACAAACGCATGTGGAGGTACTACTATTTCTCAAAAAATTGCTCTAATGACAGCAGATGAAGTCATGTTTGCGGGCGGAACACAAGAAGAAAACAAAGATTACTATTTATATTTAGATTCAATTCCCGGATCTTGGTGGACAATGACACCAAATAAAAAAGAAAATGATGAAATGTCTTATATCGTTGTTGCAACAAATGGTGCATTAGAAAAAGACCATAAAGAAACAAACGAACTTTTTGTGAGACCTGTCATTACATTAACCAAAAAAACAGAAGTCACAGGAACAGGGACAATAACCGATCCTTATACTGTCAAATAATATTGTAAAATAATGTCAATAAAAAATGTAAAAATTAAATGTAAAGCAGTCGATTTGATTGACTGTTTTTTCTTTTTTCTGTTAAACTAGTAATAGCAGGTGATAGCATGGCCGATTTTTTAAAAGATATAGGTAATATGATTGCCAGTTTTGCATTTGTAGACTATGTCCTTTATTTCGCAGTAATCGCATTAATTATGTTAATTGTCTCTTTAATTTATGTTATGAGGGAAGAAAAAGAAGAGAAAGAAATCAAAGAAAAAGAAGACAAAAAAGAATCAATCATGCCAATTGAACTTCCAAAAAAAGAAGAAGAAATTGATTTAAAATCAATTGTAAATACCATTAATGAAAATCCTTCTCCATTAGTAGACATGACCGCTTATGAAGAAGAACAAGAACAAAAAGCAATTATTAGTTATGATGAATTATTAAAAGAATCACGTCAAAATGTCATTAACTATGAACGAGAAGAAATGGTAGATGACTTAATTCCAGTCAAAAAAATATCAGTAAATATAACTGATGAAATAGAAAAAGAACCACCAGAAAATACTTATGAAAATAAACCTCTTATCTTATTTTCTTATGAAAAAGAAGAAGCCTTTTTAAAAGCTTTACAACAGCTAAATGAATTATTAAACTAGAGAATACTAGTTTTTTTTAATGAGATTTAGTATAATAAGGTGCGGTGAGGACCATGAAATTTTATATTTATACCTTAGGCTGTAAAGTAAATGCTTATGAATCAGAAATGATGCAAGAAAAACTTTTAAAACAGGGATATCTTTATGAGAAAGAAAATCCAGACATTATTATTGTAAATACTTGTACAGTCACAAATGTTGCTGATCATAAATCCCAAGAAATGGTAAAGCGTTTTCGCGCCCATCATAAGAATGCCATACTAGTGGTATGTGGATGTTCTTCGGAAAAAGAAAAAACAGTCTATCAAACATTAGGAATTGATATTTTGCTTGGAAATAAAGATAAAAGTAAAATTGTTGAACTTTTAGAAGAATACCTAAAAAATCATCACCAAATAACTATTTTAAATTCAACTCGCAATCTTCCCTTTGAAGATATGGAAGTGGAAAACTTTACCACTCATACGAGAGCTTTTGTTAAAATTCAAGATGGTTGTAATAACTTTTGCAGTTATTGTATTATCCCTTTTGTAAGAGGAGTACCAAGAAGTAAAGATTTTTTGGTCGCCTTAAAAGAAATTCAAAATCTCGTCAATCATGGTCATCAAGAAATAGTCTTAACCGGAATTCATACAGGGTCTTATGGATTAGGGACTTCCCATGATTTAACGGATTTAATTCACGAAGCTAGTAAATTAGCAAATCTAAAAAGAATTCGTTTATCTTCCATTGAAGTAACTGAATTAAATGAAAAATTTATGGAAGAGCTTCGTCAAAATCCTAAAATATGTAATCATTTTCATATTCCTTTACAAGCTGGTAGTGATGAAATTTTAAAAAAAATGAATCGAAAATATGATTTAAAATATTTTGAGGAAAAATTAAAAGAAATTCGCTTGATTCGTCCAGATGTATCTATTACAACGGATATCATTGTCGGACATCCTTATGAAACAAAAGAATTATTTGAGTGTACCATCAAAACCGCCAAAAAATTTGCCTTTAGTAAAATTCATGTTTTTCCATTTTCCAAAAGAGAAGGTACAGCATCTAGTAAAGTTCCGCAAAAATTTGAGGTCAGTGATTCTGAAAAAAAGATGCGTTCACATTTGTTATGTGCTTTATCAAAAGAGTTAGAAGTAAATTATGCGAAAAAATTTATCAACAAAGATTTAGAAGTTTTAATTGAAAAAAGTGATGATATAAGTAGTGGTTTATCAAGTAATTACTTAAGAGTCTTAATTCCTAAAAAAATTCCAAATAATACCATGGTGAAAGTACACATTACCGAAAACGAAGAAAATAAGCTAAAAGGTGAGGTCTTAGAAAAAATAAGTTTAGAATAAAAGAAACGAATTTAGGATAGCTTTTTATAGAAAATTTTGATAAAATAAAAGAGGATAATTGGGGTGAAGATGATGTTTGAAAAAGCGACAAATAAAATGTTACAATGGCTCGATCATGGACAAGTTTTAGGAATCGTTAAAATAAATGATAAACATGATTTTAAAAAACAAACCAAAAGGCCCATCAAGAGAAATCAAGGGGCAGTGATAGTATCTCTTGGCCGTGTCAATTATGCTTTATTAGATGAATTTATCATGAGAAGTTTAAACGATTATTATTCTAAAATAAATACTTGTAAAGATTTCGAAGAAAGAAAAAGAAGAATCGCTGAATATAATACCCTTTATAGTTTATGGTATCAAGTAAATGTCGCAAGACAAAATCAAGATTTTGCTCTGAATTCTTATTACGATGACATTGTCTACCAACTGTATCTTCTTGGATATCATAGTTGATATTCTTTTTTTTTTATAATACAATTGTTTTGGTGGTTCTATGCAAACAATTGAAGGAAAAATTAGAAATATTATTTATACAAGTGAAACAGGCTTTTTTGTAGGTGTATTGAAAGTAAAAGATACCAAAGAAGAAGACTTAAAAGATTTAATTCATAAAACAATTACCGTTACTGGTTTAATCGTGGATGCAAATGAAGAAGACACCTATATCCTTCATGGAACCTATCAAAAACATGAACGATATGGTTATCAATTTCAATTTCAAAGTTATGAAAAAAAAATACCAGAAGGAAAAGATGCCATCATTGAATTTTTATCAAGTCCATTAATTAGAGGATGTGGCATAAAAACGGCGAAAGAAATTGTTGATACTTTAGGAGAAAATGCTTTAGATTTAATTAAAGAAAATAAAAGTAATCTATATTTAGTTCCCAATATGACCGAAAAAAAAGCAACCAATATCTATTTAAGTGTCCTTTCATATTCACAAATAGATGATACCTTAATTACATTAAAAAATTTAGGATTTACGATGCCTGAAGCAACCAAATTAGTAAAAATTTTTCATGACAAAACATTAGTTTATTTAGAAGAAAACATTTATTTCTTTAAAGAATATGTTCCTTTTACCAAACTAGATAAAATTTTTTTGAAAAATCATGATCCGGATGATGAAATTCGTATTGAAGAATGTTTAAAAGAAGGAATGGAAGAGTTAAGCACGACCAAAGGCGATATCTATTATTTAAAAGAAGAAATAGCAGAAATGGCCAAAAAAAGGTTTGGCATTTATTTAGAAGAAGATACTTTAGAGCAAGTTTTGCAAACACTTCATCAAAAAAAAGAAATTAAAATAGAACAAGAACGAATTTATTTACTCAAATATTATGATATGGAATGTCAGATTGCTGAAAAAATTAAAAAAAGAGTTTCACTTCCTTCAAAAGAAATTCCAAATATCGAAGAAAAAATAAAAAATATGGAAGGATATTTGCAAAAAAAATATAACAAAGATCAGAAAAATGCCATCGCGACGGCTTTAAAAAATAATATTTCCATTATTTCTGGCGGACCAGGAACAGGTAAAACAACAATTGTAAATGCTATTACGAAATTATATATTGAAATCTATCATCTTTCACCGATTGATACACTAGGAACAATCGCTTTAATTGCGCCTACTGGAAGAGCAGCCAAAAAATTAGCAATGAGTACCAATCTTCCAGCTATGACAATCCATCGTTATTTAAAATGGAATAAAGATACCAATGAATTTGGAATCAATGAAACAAACAAAAACCATCAAAAATTAATCATTGTTGATGAAACAAGTATGATTGATACTTATTTATTTTCATCTTTATTAAATGGAATTGAAGAAAATAGCCAATTAATATTAGTAGGGGATACGTTTCAACTGCCAAGTGTTGGAGCAGGGCTCATTTTAAATGATTTAGTAGATTCTAAAGTCATAGCTTTTACTTCCTTAGAAACGATTTATCGTCAAAGCGAAAATTCCTATATTCCAATTCTAGCCAAAGAAATCAAAGAACATCATTTAAGTGAATCTTATTTAAAAAAGAAAGATGATTACAATTTTTTACCATGCGAATCTCGTCATTTAAAAGATGCCTTAAAACAAATTATTGAAAAAAGTCTCCAAAAAGGTTTAAAAAAAGATGATATTCAAGTTTTAGCACCTATGTACAAAGGTGAAAATGGCATTGACAATCTAAATCTTTTACTTCAAGAACTATTAAATCCAACAACAACTGAAAAAAAAGAATATCCTTATTTTGATGTCATCTATCGTGAAAAAGACCGGGTTTTACAACTGGTAAATAATCCTGATGCCAATGTTTATAATGGTGATATTGGTTTTATTGAATCCATTAAAGAAGTATTAATTCCCAAAAAACATATTGAAATTCAAATTAATTTTGATGGGAATCGTGTCATTTATCAAAAAGAAGATTTAAATTCCATTAAACATGCTTATGCAATAACGATTCATAAAAGTCAAGGAAGTGAATTTCCAATTGTCATCTTACCAATTAGTAAAAATTATTACAAAATGCTTTATAATAAGTTAGTTTACACAGGAGTATCAAGAGCCAAAGAGTGTCTTATTTTACTTGGTGAAAAAGAATCTTTCTTAATGGCCATTCAAAACGATTATTCTTTGAATCGCAAGACGAGTTTATTGGAAAGATTAACCAGTTAATTGGCAAAATCTGTCTTTATAAAATAATCGTAAAAATCTATACTAATACTGAGGTGAGAAGATGAAAAATATGATGATTGGTTTAGGAATTGGGGCTAGTTGTGGAATGGGTTTAGCAGCTTATTTCATGTCTAATCCAAGTACCAAACAAAATATGAATAAAATGATGAATAAAGCCATGGATAACGCAAATCAAGCTTTAGATGATATGAAACAAAAAATGAAATAGGTGAATTTCACCTTTTTCTTTTGTCAAATAAGAAAAAAATTACGGGAAAACCGTAAGAAAACCTTGACCGTAACTTTAAAAATCGTTATAATTTTAAGTAGAATGATAGAATACGAGGGATAAGTATGAGACTAAAATATAAAATTGGTTTAGTTGCTGTTGTTGTTGCTTTAGCTATTTGTTTAATGACTTTTCAAAGTTATGCCCTTTGGGTGACAACATGGAATGGACAAGAAAACATTGTCAATGTTGGCTGTTTTAAAGTAGAATTTCATGAAACAGAAGGAAGTACCATTCAATTAAAAAATACTTATCCAATATCTACTCATAAAGCTCTTACTACTGCTAAGCCTTATCAATTTACAATTACAAATAAATGCAGTGTTGCCTCTGACTATCAAGTAACTTTAAATACATTACAACCTTCTCAAATATCTGCAGGAGATGTTTCTTTAGGAGATGAAAATAATAAACAACATTATGAAGCGTATGATTTAAAAAATAAAATTCGCTTTGCTCTTTTTAAAGATGCAGACGAAAAAGATGAAAATGATACTAAAATTTTAGGAACATATGCAACTGAAAATGAGAATGAACATATTAACAAAGATACTTCTCAAATTACTTCAAAGTTAAAAGATGGAGAACAATTAGACCAATCGATAATTTTGGCTAGTGGCACTTTAAACGGTGGAAAACCAAACGGTATAGATGGAGAAAACATAACTTATGAAGGTGGAGAATCTGTAACTTATTATTTATATCTTTGGTTTGATGAACAAGCTGGAAATGAAGTTATGGATAAGCAATTTAAAGCAAGCATTATAGTATTAAATACAGCTCGATATGTTCCTCAACCAATTGAACCAACAGTTCCAAGTGAAGAAGAAGATTCACCTTTATCTCCGGAAGGTACTCCTGAAGTAGAAGGACCAACTCCTGAAGAACAAGATTCTCAAAATGAAACGGGAAATCCTTAAAGCTACCAAATGGTAGTTTTTTTTATCAACAATATTTTTGCATAAATTTTTGAAATAACTTTCATAATAAAAATGGAGGTTATCTATGAACAAAGATGAATACAAAAAATTAGTGGAGGAATATACTCCTAAAGAAAAAAAATTAAAAAACGCTTTTCTTGCTTTTTTAGTTGGCGGTGCGATTGGCTTTTTTGGACAAGTAATAGTCACTATTTTAGAAACTAGTTTTGGAGTAGAAACCAAAGATGCTTATATCTGGCTTTGTATTTTTATCATTTTAATCGCAAGTCTTTTGACTTCTTTTGGTTTTTTTGATAACTGGGTAAGTAAATGTAAAGCCGGTCTTATATTACCGACAACTGGTTTTGCTCATTCTGTGACAAGCGCAGCCTTGGATTACCGAAAAGATGGCTTAATTACTGGTTTAGGTTCCAATTTTTTTAAACTTGCAGGCAGTGTATTATTATATGGAATCATCAGTGGCTTTTTTTTCGGAGTATTAGGGGTGATTTTCTATGGCTAGTAAAAAATTAACAAATATCTATATTAAAGATGCTTTTAGTTTAGCTGGACCTGTTGAAAAAGAAGGGGCAATAAAAGATTATGATATTGTCATCGATGATTATTATTATCACACCAAAACATTTGAACAAGCAGAAATTAAAATGCAACAAGTAGTAATTGATGGTATCTTACAAAGACATAATTTATTACATAGTGATATTGATTTATTAATTAGTGGTGATTTATCCAATCAAATAAGTGTATCTTCTTATGCTGCAAGTCGTTATAATATTCCTTTTTTAGGGGTTTATTCCGCTTGTGCTTCCTTTGTAGAATCATTGTTAGTCGCCTCTGAAATAATGGAAGGAAAAAGAAAATCAAATATGTTATGTGTCACATCATCTCATAATCTAAGTGCAGAAAAGCAGTTTCGCTTTCCCATTGAGTATGGAGCTCCTAAACCAAATACAACAACCTTTACAGCAACCGGCGCGGTCTGTGTTTTATTAACCAAAGAGGAATCTAAAATTAAAGTAGATAGCTATACGGTAGGAACTGTAGTAGATCTAGGATGTACGGATGCTTCTCATATGGGGGCTGTAATGGCTCCTGCCGCGGCCAAAGTTTTAATTGACCATCTTTTAGAACTCAATCGAAAAATTGATGATTATGACTTAATTTTAACAGGAGATTTAGGATGTATTGGAGCCAAAATATTTCGCGAATATGTAAATCGAGCCTATGGGTTAAAAATTAAAAATCATCTTGATGCTGGATGTGAATTATATTTAAAAAGTCAAGAAGAAACCTATGCTGGAGCAAGTGGACCAGTCTCTCTTCCGTTATACCTCTTTAATAAAGTCTTAAAACAAAAACGTCCTAAAAAAATTTTACTAATTGGCACAGGTTCATTGCACAATCCTTTCTTTATGAATCAAAAATTAACGATTCCAGCTATCGCTCATGCTGTTAGTTTGGAGGTGAAATCATGATTTACTTAAATGCCTTTTTATTAGCAGGGACTTTATGCCTTCTTGGTGAGCTAATATTAGATAATACCAAATTAACACCAGGACATGTTACCTCATTATTTACAGTATTAGGTTCCTTTCTTGCCTTTTTAGGAATCTATGATAAATTAATCGAATGGGGTGGAGCAGGCGCGACAGTAATAATTTCAAATTTTGGCAACATGCTTTATCAAGGCGTGATTGAAGGATATCATGAAATGGGTGTGCTTGGTTTATTTACTGGAGTGTTAACCAAAAGCTCTGCTGCCATAGCAACCTCTGTCATTGTCGCATTTCTTCTTTCTTTTCTTTTTAAACCCAAAAATTAAAAATTCTACAGTTATGTAGTTTTTTTTTCTTTTCTTTTTTGTTATAATAGGTAATATGAAGGGTGATTAGCATGGCTAGAAAAAAGAAAGAACCAATTGTGATTCAAAAAACAGAATTAATTCCAACTACAATAGGGACAATTAATACGAAAGAAAATGGACCTTGGGTAGTTATTATAATTATTATTTTACTATTGGTTGGGATCTTTTTTATTGATGATATTACCGAATTTATAAAAAATCCATCTTTAGATTATTTTACTTCCCAAAATACGCCAAGCAGTGATTCTCCTTTGACACCAACAAATCCAAATGAAGAACCGGAAGAAAAAATCGAATATTATGAATTAAAATCTGATTTAATAGTAGAAAAAGATGGTTTTCAATTTTCAAATTTTGATTATCAAGAAAATAAGGCAACTTTAGCTTTTAAAATCACTAGAAAAGACGCGGAAGAAAATTACTTTGTTCAAAATAATTATTTTATTGAAATTTATAGTAATTCAAATACTTTATTAGCCCGAATGAAAATTCCTAATCAAACCATAAATATTACAAAATCATTAAATTTCAATATTGAAAGTGCTTTAAAAAATGGAAAACCAGCCAAAATTGCTTTTGTAATCAAAGAAGAAAAGGATTATCCTCAAGTAACATTACATCAAAATAACAATAACACTTATTCTATGACTTGTAATATCGATGACTTAAAAGTCACATACTATTTTGAAAAACAAAATACAAATTATCCTTTAGTCGCTTTCGAAGAAAATATAGAATATACTTCTTCTATAGAAGATTTTGAAAAAATTGTAAGGGATTACACCACTTTAGAAGAAGAACTACAAAATCAAGAGGGAATTGATGTTGAATTAACAACTACCACCAATCGTTTAAGATATCAAGTATTTGTTGATTTAAAAGTTGTTTCCAATCAGGTATATCGCCAACATTTTAATAAAACAAGTAATTATGCCTTAAATACTGAAGCAAAAGTAATTTCTTTTGAACTTGAATCAAGCGGCTATGCTTGTGAATAAAAATTGACCTTTACCTCATTTTTTTGATACAATAAATAAGGTGATAACAAATGAATCTTAATATCCACCTAGAAAACTTTGAAGGACCTTTAGATTTGCTTCTTCATTTAGTAAAAGAAACAAAACTAGATATCTATGAAATTCAAATGAGTGAAATTATTGAAAATTATCTTTCTTATATGAAAACTTTGCAAACTTTAAATATTGATATTGGAAGTGAATTTCTTTTAATGGCTTCTACTTTAATACACATCAAAAGTAAAAAATTAATTGGTAAAACAGAAGAAGAGGAAGAAAGAGATGAAGAATTTGATATTCAAAGTGAAGAAGAATTAAAACAAAGATTAATTGAATATGAAAAATATAAAAAAATAACAACTGACTTTCAAGCTCTGGAAGAAAAAAGAAAAGATATTTATACAAAAATTCCTGAAAACATAAAAAAATATTTTCCTGAACAAGAAATGGTTAATGAAGGCTTAAAAGTAGAAGATTTATTAGCCGCGTTAAAAAATGTAGAAATGCGCTTGCATTATAAAGAACCAGTGGAAACACGCATGACCAAAAGAGAAATTAGCATTCATGATCGAGTAGTAAAAATTAGAGATTATTTAAAAGGAAAGAAACGTGTTTTTTTTGAAGAGTTATTTGATGTTCCTTCGAAAGAATATATTATTGCAACTTTTTTAGCAATTTTAGAAATGACCAAAGAAAAAGAAATCCGTCTTTTTCAAGAAAAAAATTTTAAGCAAATAGAAGTGGAGAGTTTGACATGAATTTAGAAGGCGTATTAGAAGGACTTTTATTTATTCAAGGAGATGAAGGCATAACCTTAGAAGAAATATGTAAATTATTAGAAATATCTATGAATGAAGCCAAAACTCTTTTAATGAAATTAAAACAAACTTATGAAGCTGAAAATCGTGGTCTTCGGATTCGTTTTTTAGGGAATGCTTTTAAGTTAACTACAAAAGAAGAACATAAGGTTTATTATCAAAAATTATTAACAACTGAATCACAAACTTTAAGTCCTGCTGCTTTAGAAGTTTTAGCAATTGTTGCTTATAACGAACCTATGACCAGAGCTGAAATTGATGAAATAAGGGGAGTATCTTCGGATTATACCATAAGAAAATTACTAGCAAAAGGACTATTAAAAGAAGCTGGGAAAAGTACCATTCCGGGGCGTCCCAATTTATATCGTACCACTCATGAATTCTTAGATTATTTTGGCCTTGCTACTTTAGAGGATTTACCAAAACTAGATGAATCACCAAAAACGGAAGAAAAAATGGAATTATTTACTTCAATTTATAAAGAAGAAAAAGAAAAAGTAGAGGTGTAATGTTAGAAGAAATTTTACTTTCTTTTTCATTTTTTTCTTGGAATATATCAAAATTATGCTATAATTAGCATGTACTTGCTCTTGTGGCGGAATTGGTAGACGCGCTGGACTCAAAATCCAGTGGTAATTTATCGTGTGGGTCCGAGTCCCACCAAGAGCACCAGATTGATTGATACTCGGACTTTTCGAGTAAAAATAGAAAACGTACTTGATAAAAGTGCGGTTTTATGTTATTATGTATTTGTCAAAGCAATTTGCATAAAATAAAAAAGGAACATTCAATATTGCAGTGTTGAGTGTTACCAAATAATTTGTGTAGCACCTAATTCAAACTGTTTGAGTTAGGTGCACTTTTAATTTAGAATTACGAAAAGTAATGCTATAAGTAAAAGGATGACAACGATTAAAGCAAAGATTAAAAAATCTTTCTTATTCATCAAACATCACCTCCAGTCTATAAAGATAGAGGCAGCACCCAACTATTAAATATTCCTAATATAATTATACCAAACATTCGTTCTTAACACAATATATTTTATATAAATTTATTGACAATTCAAAAAACACACTTGCTTATTGACTATATCAATATAGAAAAGGAGAAAAACCATGGAACAAATATATAATAAATTGGTAAGAAATAAAATACCTGAAATAAGTAAAGATAGAATAGAAGAATTAGCAGATATGTTTGAAATTATAAAATATTTAGCTAAATTAGAAAATGCAACATTAGAAGAGGTTAATGCTATTGCAGAAGAAAAAGGATCTAAAAGAGGGACATTTGAAAAGAAAATATTTTTAGAAAAAGTATTGAGACAGTAATAAATCAAAGTTACTAAATTTTATTAGAAAAGTTGTTGTACGTCTTCCCTTAAGGCATCAGATTGATTGATACTCGAACTTTGTAAATTATTTGATAAGTTCGAGTTTTATTATTCAATAATTTATGTTAAAATAATTATGTTTAATGGAGGTTTTGAAAGTGAATTTTAATACGAATCTGAGTAAATTAAGAAATAGAAAAAGTAGTTTATTACAATCTATAAAAGATTTAAATAGTAATAAAGAACAAGAAATGAAAGAAGCAATACAAAAAATTGAAGAAAAATATGCAAGTTTAGATCAAAAATATGAGGCTGAATTTGATGCCGCATATATTCAAACATATAATTATTGCAATCTTATAGAAAAATATTCTATTTTAAATAGAGAAGATATTAGTATAGTTTTGAGTGAACTTATTAGTACTTTTGAAGGAAAAACTTATGTTCCCCAAAGATTATTATATCATGTTGCTGGTGAGTCATCTGCAGCTTTTTGGAATATTTTTATGATTATGCCAAAGGATATAATTGAAAAAATTGAAGATCCTAGAAGAGTGCAAGGAAGATATATTAATCATTTATTGAAAAATGGTTTTGCTATTAAATTATGTGATGAATGGTCACAAAGTAAATGGCCTAATGAATTATCTTTTTATAAGACAGATGGAATGTGTAGAGTTAATCAAAATATAAGTATTAAAGGGTTTACATATGTTAAAAGCTTTATTGATTTTGTAATAAATTATCGAATAGAAAATAAAATTGATGAAATTTCATTTGAAAAGTTAGAAAAACTAAAAGAACAATTTATTTTAATGAATATTGATACTATAGAAAATAGATATAAAACACTTGCAGATGTTGAACAAAGTAGAAGTAATGAAATAATTAACGATGATTATAAACACAAACAAAAGTTATTAAAAAGACTTGTCAATAAGATAGAAAATAAACAGTAGAAAATACGAGGAGATATATAAATGGGAAAAACGATTTCACAAATTCAAAAAGATGTTGATGATTGGGCACAACAATTTGAAAACCATATTTTAGTCCACTTTCAATGGTCGCTACGATGACCGAAGAATGTGGAGAAGTAGCTAGGGTAATGAATTATTTATTTGGAGATAAAAAGAAAAAAGACGGAGAAACTTTGAAAGATTTGGAAGATGAACTTGCAGATTTATTATTCACAATTATTTGTATTGCCAATGATCAAAATATCTCTTTATCAGAGGCACATGAACGTAAATTAGAGAAACTTTATAATAGGGATAATAATCGTTATACGAAAAAATAATGCTAGGTTTATTTTCATTTTGGACGATTTAAAAATCTTGCTTTTTTATTTTTCCTATCATATAATTTGAATAGATAAAGACTTAAGTTGAAGCAATAACAAAATCAAAATATTTTTTTTATTAAAGGAGGAAAATTTTTATGAAACTAACAATGGATGAATTAGTAAATTATGCCAAACAATATGGATATATTTTTCAAGGAAGTGAAATTTATGGAGGACTTTCCAATACCTGGGATTATGGTTCATTAGGAGTAGAATTAAAAAATAATATTCGGAAATTTTGGTGGAAAAAATTTATTCAAGAAAATCCTTATAATTATGGATTAGATTCCGCAATTTTAATGAATCCTGAAGTATGGGTGGCTTCTGGCCATGTTGCCTCTTTTGCTGACCCTTTAATTGATTGTAAAAGATGTAAAAGTCGTCATCGCGCGGATAAATTAATTGAAGATTTTACTAGTGGTGCGCAAACAGGCGATGGCTGGACAAATGAACAATTAGAAAACTACATTAAAGAAAAACATATTATTTGTCCTGAATGTGGAGCTTGTGATTTCACACCAATTCGCAAATTTAATCTGCTTTTTGAAACTCATCAAGGAGTAACAGAAGAAACCAAAAGTTTAGTATATTTAAGAGGCGAGACAGCCCAAGGAATTTTTGTGAATTTTTTAAATGTTCAAAGAAGTATGAGAGCCAAAATTCCTTTTGGAATTGGTCAAACGGGAAAAAGTTTTCGAAACGAAATTACCCCAGGAAACTTTACTTTTCGAACAAGAGAATTTGAACAAATGGAACTCGAATTTTTTTGCAAGCCAAATACTGATTTAGAATGGTTTGGATATTGGAAAAGTTTTTGCCTCGAATTTTTAAAAGACTTAGGACTTGAAAAAGAACATCTTCGCTACCGTGATCATAAAAAAGAAGAATTATCATTTTATAGCAAAGCTACTACAGATATAGAATATCTTTATCCAATGGGGTGGGGCGAACTTTGGGGCATTGCTGATCGAACAGATTACGATTTATCCGTTCATATTGAGCATTCAAAATGTGATTTACGGTATTTAGATCCTGAAACAAACGAAAAATATATCCCTTTTGTCATTGAGCCATCTGTGGGTCTTGATCGTTTAGCTTTAGCTGTTTTATGTGATGCTTATACAAAAGAATTATTAGAAAATGAAGAACGTTTGGTATTAAAACTTCATCCTGCCATCGCTCCATATAAAGTAACGATTTTACCATTAATTAAAAAAGTTCATAACGAGAAAGCCATGGAAATTTATGGTGAATTAGCAAAAGATTTTATGTGTGGGTATGATGAATCAGGTAGTATTGGAAAACGTTACCGAAGAAGTGATGCGATCGGAACACCTTATGCTATTACAATTGATGATGAAACTTTAAAAAATAATACAGTAACAGTAAGAGATCGAGATACAATGATTCAAAAAACCATGACTATCGAAGAATTAAAAGAATTTTTAAAAGAAAAAACAAAAATGTAATTATTTTTCATTGAAAAAAAAGCAACTTTTTGCTACAATGAATGAGAGATAGAAACTGGAGGGTAGAAAATGGCAATCAGTAAATTAAAAAAATGGTTTTCCGATGAAGACGATGTGAAAACTATGAGTGAAGATGAGTATTATAATGTAAGTGAAGAAGAAGCTTTAAAAGAAGCTGATAAAACTGGCAATAAAATGATTCTTTTAGAACCGCGTGCTTATTCGGAATCTCAGCAAATTGCCGATCATTTAAAAAATAGAAATAGTGTGGTAGTGAATTTAAAAAGAGTAACATCAGCTCAAGCCAAACGAATCATTGACTTTTTATCAGGATGCGTTTATTCAATTGGTGGAACAATGCAAAAAATAGGAGTAGGAATTTATCTTTGCACTCCTAAAAATGTAAGTATTCAAGGAAAAATTACCGATGATGCTGAAAAAATTGAAAAAAAAGCTGACGATGAAATAGATTGGTAAAAATAAGTAAAGAAGGTGGAACTTTGGAAAAGTTTGGAACGTCATTTTATGGTTATTCCAAAACTGATGTCAATCGTTTTGTAAATGAAGTAGCCAAAGAATACGAAAGTATGTTAAATAATTTAAAAAAACGTGACGAAGAGATCCACTCTTTAAGAGAAAAACTAGTCCAATATCAAAATATGGAAAGTACTTTAAATAAAGCTTTAATGATTGCTGAAGATGCATCAAACCAAATGAAAAAAGTAGCAAGAGATGAATCAAAAACAATTTTAGAAGATGCGAAACGAAACGCCTCAAGAATTGTAAATGAAGCCTTATTAAAAGCCGAAAAATTAGAATCCGAAGGTGAGAATTTACGCCTTCGCATTGTATCTTTTAAAAGACGCTTTAGAAGTGCCATTGAAAATGAATTAGAAGCTTTAGAAGAAATTGAAGAAAAATATTAAATTGTAGCAAATACAATTTTTTTTATGGTTGTTTTTGATTTTTAATGAATTCTCTTAAAATTTTGGTAAGAGCTCTTTTCTCAATTCTAGAAACATAACTACGGGAAATTTTCATTTCTTTGGCAATCTCTTTTTGAGTCATTTCTTTTTGATTCATAAGCCCATAACGTTTCACAATAATCATTTGTTCTCTTGGATTTAAAACTTTTAGATAATGATTTAAAAGCATAATATTATCTTTGGTTTGAATTGTTGTGGTAAAATCTTCACTATTATCTTTAATGACTTCCATAAGACTAATTTCATTGCCATCTTTATCATAACCAATAGAATCATTTAAACTAACATTTTTTACGTTTTCTCCTTTCATACTCCTAAAATACATTAATATTTCATTTTGGATACATTTAGCAACATAAGTAGTAAGCCGAATATTTTTATCATTATGAAAAGAATCTACTCCTTTAATAAGGCCGATCGTACCAATTCCAATTAAATCATCCGTCTCTTCAGCATTGACTTCAAATTTTTTGACAATATGAGCTACTAATCTTAGATTGTGCTCAATGAGTTTATTACGAGCTTCCTCATCATGAAGTTGCATTCTTTGAATACATTCTTTTTCTTCCTCTTCACTCAAAGGTTCCGGAAAAACATGGTTGGAATAACTTCCTGTAAAAAATAACATCTGTTTAATAAAATCAAGAAAAAACATAATATCACCTTATTTTTATTTTATGTAAATTCTTTCTTTTTCATTTCGAAAATGAACGAAAAAAGAAAAGCAAAATTTTTGCAAACAAATCTTGCAAATATGAGTTTTCTTTTGTAGAATAACTACTAGGTGTTTTCTATGGAAGAAAAAATAAAAATATTATCTGATAAAGAATTAATGACTGCCTTTTCTGATGATGCTTATAAGACTTACATGAAAGAAATTCAAAAATATCCTCTTCTTTCGGTGGATGAACAAAAAGACTTAGCGAGAAAGTATCGAAATGGTGATAAAAAAGCTGGTGAAAAATTAATTCAAAGTAATTTAAAATTAGTGATCAGTGTCGCTAATCGATATGGAAGATATCTAAAACATATGCAAGTATTAGATATTATTCAAGAGGGAAATTTAGGCTTAATGAGAGCTTTACAAGACTATGATCCTTCAAAAGCTGCCTTTACAACATATGCTCTTTATTGGATTGATCAAAAAATAAGAAGATTTATTACCGATCGAGAGGAAATCATTCGAAAACCTGTTCATGTGGTAGATAATTTGAGCAAGTATAGAAAACTTTTAAATTCTTATCAAAGTGAAGGCAAACCTGTTCCAAGTGATGATGAAATTTGTGAAATACTTCATATTACAAAATTTTCTTTAAATAATATAAAAGAAACCATAGCAACTCAAATAGTAAGTATTAATACTCCAATTAATGAAGAAGGATCAGATGAATTAGGCGATTTGATTCCAAGTTCCACCAACCAGTTTGATGAAGCTTTAAACGAGATGAATGAGCATAACTTATACATAGTATTAAAAGAATTTTTAAGCCCTTTTGAATATTTTGTGATTTATCACCGTATTTTAAGAGAAGATAATTTAACATTAGAGCAGATTGCATCCTATTTCAAAATTACTCGGGAAAGAGTTCGTCAAGTTGAAGCGAAAGTAAAACAAAAATTAAAACCATATTTAAATGAAAAAAGTATGAAACTCGCTAAAACATACGAAGAAATAAAAAAAAGAGAAAAATCATTATTGAGTGAATTAAAAATTGAACCATTAGATCCCTATCAAATTATAGGATATCTTTACTTAAAAGATGATTTAGATTCATTAGAAGAAAAAATCTTATCTTTTTCTGTTTTTGGAAAATATAATTTTTCTTTCGAATTAGCTGCTTCTTATCTTGACGTGCCAGTAGGTGAGATCAAAAAGTCTTATGAAAGTTTAAAAGAAAAAATGTTACAAAAATTCGCTGATAAAGAAAAATATGAAGAATTCAAATTAGAAACAATTGAAAAATATCAAACCAAAATATTTTTAATTAAAGATCAATCTTTTTTACAAAAAGAAGAAGAAAAAAAATATGAAAATGAGACGTTAGAAAATATTTTAGAATTATTTCAAAAAAGGAATTATCAATTAACTTTAAAAGAAGAAGAATTATTGACCAAATTTTTTGCGGACAAAGAAAAAAAAGGAATTCCTTTAAAAGATATTATAATAGATGTGAATGTCACCGCTTTTGGCTATAAATATCAAGATACAAGTGTTCCCAAAGAAAAATTATATAAAACCTATTTAAAAAATAAAGAAATTTTTAATGAAGAACAACAGTTATTTTTAGAATCAGTGTTTTTTGAGAAAAAAAGTGAAGATGAATTTCAAGCAAAATATCCAAACTCCAATTTACCGAAAAACCATGAATATGTAATAAGCCGTTTAGAAAGATGTTATTATCATATTTTAAATTACTTTGAAAATTCGTTATCAAAAGAAATATATATCGAATTAAAAAAGAAATATCCTGATAAAATAATAGGCCAAAGAGCCAAAATATTAGACTTATATTATGGTGTAGAACACGCACCTTATTCATTAAATAAAATTGCTGAAGTAATGAATATCGATTATCAAAAAGCTCATGATTTATGCCGTGATGCTCGTGATTATGTAATAAGATTATTAGCAGGAATGAATAAGACTCTAAATATTGAAAAATCAATTTATCAAAAATATTTAATTGATCCAAAATTTCATTTGAGTTCTACAGCAAGACAAATTAGTGAAATGTATTTTTTAAAAGATTTATCTTACGAAGAAATAAAAGAGCAAACTGGTTTATCAAAAACACGTATTTCTAATACCATCACGGATACAATTCGTAAAATGGATCGATATCGTTTTCATTTAACAGAAACTTTTCCTGTGAATAAAAAAGACTTAGAAGAGTTTTTCAAAATTTATAAAGATTATTTCGTTGCTGATGAAAAAAATATCATTTATCATCGTTTTATAGACGAGATGACTCAAGAAGAGTTAAAAGATTTTTTAAGATTGGACGATGATACCATAAAATATGCAATCAAAAGATTCAAAAAATTATATATTTCATTCTTAACGAAAAATGTAGCAATCACAAAAAGCGATATTGAAAAAGAAATAAAGAAACATCCAAGCGAATCATTACTAACAAATGAAGAGAAACTTTTTGCAACCTATTCTTTTGGAATAGATAGTAGGCCTTTTGAAAAAAATGAATTAATGGCTCAAATGAAAATCAATAATAATAAATATTGGCGTTTAAAAAGAAACATTTTAGAAAAAGTAAAAGGACAAAAAATAGGCCTTTTAAAGGCTGATTTATCTTATATAAGTCGTGACCAATTAAATGAATTATTAGAAGATAAAAATTTACCAATTAAAAATGAAGACAAAGAAATCATCTGCTATTTGTTTGAATTAAAAGGATACCCTTATAAAACTTTGAAAGAACTAAAAGAACTAAAACAGGAAAATGAAAAAAACATAAAAAGGAAATATCAAAATGCAATCATAAATATATATAAGTATCAAAATAAAGAACTTGCTGGAAGCCTAGATTATGAAATTGATATTTGTCCTCTTTTAAAATATTTTAGCATGAATGATCAAATGAAAATTGAAGATTATTATAAAAATGGCTTAACTTATGAAGAAATGACTCAAAAATATGGACTTACGATAAATGAACTGGTAGCAATCATGTCGCGGATAAAAATTGGCTTATTTCATTACATGAATCAGTTGAAGTCATCAAAAATATTTGATTTTGATTTTTATACGAAAGCAACTCGAAATCCAGAACTCCCATTTTATGGTGACTTAGAAAAAGCAATTCAAATTTTTGATCTAGCATTTGGAATGGATGGCAAAGAAAGACGTAGTGTACCTGAAATAATAAAAAAATTGCAATTAAATGGGAAAGGATCCACCATTAATCAGGTCATTAATGAATTAATGCTTAGTGTATGTAAATTACAAGATGGCATCAAAAAAGAAAGAACATTTTCTTTCGATGAAGTTTCTTCTTATTATAATAGAAATGTTTCTTCTTTTGATAAAGAGAAAAAAAGAACCTATCTGAAATTCTTAAATCAATTCATCAAAAATCAAAAAAAGATTCTTTTTAAAAGAAGAATTCCCTATGAAATTTTAAATGATTTAATTGAAGAAAAATATAAAAATTCCTTTTCTTTTACGAAAGCTACACGAAAAGAAGTGATCCATTTATTACGAATTTATGGTCAAAATCTAGATCCAAACGTAAGAGATGAATTAATGGCAATTTATGAAATTAAAGAACGAAATTTAATGAAAGTATCCGAAAAAAATCAAGTTTATGAACTATTAAATATTTTAGAATCAAAAAAAGAACCAGAAATAAAATTAGAGAAAAAGAAATCAGTTTAACGATGAAAAAAAGTTCTCTAAAGGAAAGTTTATTTTCTAATTTTCAAATATTTTGATTCATGATATACTTATTTAAGAAGGTGAATAAAGATGGAAAGATTTCGACCAGACATTTATCAAAGAAGTATTTATGATATTGATTATCAAAATTTAAAAAATATAGGAATTAAATGTATTATTTTTGATTTAGATAATACTTTAGCCCCATTAGATACCTTATCACCTGAAAAAAAACTTCTAGAACTCCTTCTTTACATTGAAGATTTAGGAATACGTTCCATCATTTTATCAAATGCTTCCAAACGTCGTGTGACACCTTTTAAAGAAAAATGTAATCTTGATTCAGCTTATAAATCTCATAAGCCACTTAAGAAAAAATATCAAAAAATTTTAGATTTATATCATTTAAAAGATACTGAAGTTGCTTGTATTGGCGATCAACTTTTAACGGATATATGGGGTGCTAACCGCATGGGTTTTACCAGTATTTTAGTCAATCCCATCAGCAAAAAAGAACATTTTCCTACGAAAATAAATCGGTTTATAGAACATTTTATCTATCTAAGATTTAAAAATCGTGGTTTGTTAAAAAAAGGAGAATACTATGACTAAACATTGTCTTGGCTGTGGTATACTTTTACAAACCAAAAATAAAAATGAACTAGGGTATACCAAAGAAGAAACTATGGATTACTGCATGAGATGTTTTAGAATTCAAAACTATCATGATTATCAAAATGCTTATGTTTCCAAAGAAAATGAAGAACTTTTTCAAAAATTAGCAAAACAAAAAGGAATTGTTTTCTTTTTTGCTGATTTTTTAAATTTACATTTCGAAACAATTCGTTATTATAAAAGAATTAAGATGCCTAAAATTTTTATTGTAAATAAAATTGATATAATTCCCAAAAGCATTTCTTTTCTCAAAATAAAATCATGGCTTCAAGAGATTTATGAAATCACAGAACCAATTTTCTTTACTAATTCAAAATCATCACCACGAAAATTAATTGCCGAGATGAAAAAATATAAAGGTCAAAATATCTTTTTGGTTGGTATCACTAATGCTGGCAAAAGCTCAATTGTAAAAAAGATATTAGAATATTATAACATGAACCAAAAAGTAACGGTAAGTGATCTACCTAATACAACATTAGATTTTATAAAAATAAAATTGCCAGATGAAATAAATATCATTGATACTCCTGGATTAACTTATCATGCGTTTCAAAATGAAAAAATCTTTCAAGAAGTGAGTTTCCAAAAAACAATTCTTCCTAAAACATATCCAATCAAAGAAAAATGTTATTTTCATTTAAATCAAGCTTATTTTGAATTTTCACAATCTTCTATTACTTGGTATGGGAGTGAAAAATTAATGCTTCAAAAAATTTATAAACTGCCAGAAGAAATAGCAAAAACGAAGAAAATAGAAAAAAATGTTTCCGAAAATACTTTGCTGATGATAAAAGGAGTAGGGTTCTTTACCATCAAAGAAAAAGGAAAAATAAAGTTTTGGATGATAAAAGAAGAAGAAATTGATATTTGTCCTTCTTTTTTCCAAAAGAAAAATTAAGTGGAGGTTATTATGGGAAAAATAAAAGTAATGAGTGAAAATCTAGCCAACAAAATTGCCGCGGGAGAAGTTGTCGAAAAATGTTCATCCATTGTAAAAGAATTATGTGAAAATAGTATTGATGCAAAAAGTAGTACAATCATCATTAATTTAGAAGAGGGTGGCAAGAAAAAAATTGAAGTGATTGATAATGGAATTGGCATGGAAAAAGAAGATGCGATTTTAGCCTTCCAAAGACATGCCACAAGTAAAATTTATAAAGAAGATGATTTATTTTTTATTGATACTTTAGGATTTCGCGGTGAAGCTTTACCTTCCATTGCAAGTGTATCAAGAGTTGAATTAAAAACCAGTAATGGCAAAACAGGCACTCATATTGTTTTAGAAGGCGGCAAAAAATTATTAGAAGAATCATCTGATTTAAGAAATGGAACAATAATTGAGGCAACTAATTTATTTTATAATACCCCAGCCAGACTCAAATATTTAAAAAGTGATGCTTCCGAACTTGCTAGCTGTGTTTCTTTAGTAGAAAAACTAGCCTTATCTCATCCTCATATCTCTTTTACCTTGAATCATGATTCACATCCTATTGTCAAAACTTCCGGAAGTGGTGATTTATTAAAAACAATTCATGAAATTTATGGCCTTAGTGTATCATCAAAAATGATTGAAATTAAAAATAGTAATGATGATTTTGATTTGTATGGCTATATTTGTAAACCAGAAATATTAAAAAGTAATCGAAACCATATGATTACCATTGTAAATGATCGAGTGATTAAAAATTATGAAATTAATAAAGCGATTAATGATGCCTATTATACCTATAAATCTGATATTAAGTTTCCAATTGTCATCTTAAAAATAAATACCGATCCAACATTAGTAGATGTAAATATTCATCCCACCAAACAAGATATTAAAATGTCCAAAATGGATGTATTAACCGAGTTAATTATATCTACAATGAAAGATGCTCTTTATCAAAATTTATTAATTCCTGATGCAACTAAACGAATTCCTGCTTCGAATGAAATTACAAAAAATATAATAGAAGACAAAGTAAAAGAAGAAGAAACTAAATACGTTCCTCAAAGCGTCCAAACAACAATTGATTTTGCTGTGACTGAAAAAAAGGAAAAAGAAAGCGAAAAAGAAGAAATCATCACGAATCCTTCCATGAAAGAGTTAAAATTATATCCCGTTGGTTTAGCTCTTGGCACGTATATTATCGCTGAAAATGAAACAGGTATTTTTTTAATCGACCAACATGCCGCTCAAGAAAGAATAAACTATGAACGAAACATGAAATCTTTAGCCGCGAAGCAAGTCACCACAACCGACCTTTTATTTCCAATTACGATTGAATTATCTCAAAGTGAATTTTTAAAATTAAAAGAAAGTGAATCAATCTTAAAAGAAATGGGCTTTGGCATTGAAGAATTTGGCATGAATACATTTGTTTTTAAGAGTCATCCAACTTGGCTTTTAGAAGGTCATGAAGAAGAAAGTATTCGAAGAATCATTGATTTAATAATTGGTGGACTATCTGGATTTGATCGAATTAAATTTAATGAATCAATTGCTATTACACTGGCTTGTAAAATGTCGATTAAAGCCAACATGCATATTTCTCATGAAGCTCAAGAAGAATTATTAAATGAGTTATGTGCTTGTGATAATCCTTATAATTGTCCTCATGGTAGACCTACTATTATTAAATTTTCAATTTATGATTTAGAAAGAATGTTTAAACGCAGCATGAATTAAAAGAAAAAGCAAAAGAGTTCTTGAGTTTTCTTGGATAGTTCGATATAATATATGTTAGAAAATAGGTGGCGGATATGAGGAAAATCATTGCTGGCATAGATATTGGTTCGGACTTAATAAAATTAGTAGTAGGAGAATCTTTAAAAGGAAAAATTTACATTTTAAGTGTATCGACCATTGCCTCTCAAGGAGTCAAAAATGGTTTTATCATTGACCCCAATGCTGTGATACCCAAATTACAAGAAGCTTTAGCAAAATGTGAAAATATGCTAGGCTTAAAAATTTCGAAAGTCATTGTGACTGTCCCAAATGAAAATGCCCGTTTTATGCTAACCGAAGGAAAAAGTACCATCACTAACGAAGAACAAATTGTAACAAATGCAGATATTATTCGGGCGATGCAAGCATCTACTTATAATAAAATAGAAGCAAATGAAGAAATTGTTAGCATTATGCCTATGATGTATCAACTTGATGAAAAAGAAAATGTTCAAAATCCACTTGGAAAGAATGCTGAAAAAATTATAGTAAAATCTTTAGTGATCACAATTCCTCGTAAAAACATTTATCCAATTGTAAAATGTTTGGAAAAAGTTGGCGTAAAAGTAATAGATTTTACTTTAGGTTCGATTGCTGATTATTGTGAAATAAAAGAGCCTTTTACTCAAAAAGCTGTCGGAGGTATTATTAATATCGGCTTTGATACCACCACTGTTTCCATTTTTAACAAAGGATTATTAACAAATACTTCAGTTCTGAAAGTGGGATCTTCTTCCATTTTACAAGATATTGCTTATGTTTTTAAAGTTTCAAATAAAGATGCTAAAATAATCAAAAAAGAACTAGCCATGGCTCATCAAAGAGGTGTAAGTCCAAGTATCAAAAAAGAGTTTACGAACAAAGAAGGCCAAAATATTACGGTAAGTGAATATGAAGCAAGTGCTGTCGCCTCTTCAAGAATAGAAGAAATTTTAAAAATTGCGAAAAAAGAAATAAATCTCTTAACAAAAAAAGAAATTCATTATATAATGATTACAGGTGGAGTAAGCGAGATGACCAATTTTTCTTTATTAGTAGAAGAAATATTTGGCCATAATGCAAAGGTTGCTTCTGTAAAAGAATTAGGAGTTCGAAGTAACATTTATTCTTCCTCGGTAGGTTTAATCAAATATTATGATGAGAAAACAA
This sequence comes from uncultured Bacilli bacterium, assembly GCA_947598285.1. Classification (GTDB taxonomy): domain Bacteria; phylum Bacillota_I; class Bacilli_A; order RF39; family UBA660; genus Ventrenecus. The sequence goes on along the minus strand of CANQFE010000003.1, from coordinate 24,114 downwards.
AAATGTTAGGGAATGATTTTTCAATTTTTAATGAAGAAGAAACCGAAGAATTAAGTAATGTAAGTAAAAAATTTAGTTTTGAAGAAAATTCCATATTAGGAAAACTATTTGGATACTTTTTTGATAATTAAGGAGGATAATTTATGAACGATAATTTAAAAATCGACCCAATAGCAAAAATAAAAGTTTTTGGTGTTGGTGGTGGCGGTTGTAATGCTGTAAACCGAATGATTGAAGAAGGAGTTCAAGGGGTAGAGTTTTATGTCGTAAATACAGATTTACAAGTATTAAATGCTAGTAAAGCGAAAAATAAAATTCAAATTGGCGCCTCAATTACTGGCGGAAGAGGTGCAGGTTCTAATCCGGAAGTTGGAAGAGAAGCTGCATTAGAAAGTAAAAAAGAAATTGAAGAAGCCGTGAAAGGTGCAGACATGGTCTTTGTGGCCTGCGGTTTAGGTGGAGGAACTGGAACTGGAGCAGCGCCAATTATTGCTGAGATTGCTCAAGAAACGGGAGCTTTAACCGTTGGAATTGTAACCAAACCTTTTCGCTTTGAAGGCAAAAGAAGAATGGAACATGCTTTAGTCGGTGTAGAAGAATTAAAAAAACATGTGGATACATTAATAGTAATTCCAAATGATCGATTAAGAGAAATCATTGATAAAACAACATCATTCCAAGATGCATTTAAAGAAGTTGATAATGTTTTACATCGTGGAGTTCAATCAATTTCTGATTTAATTGCTGTAACAGGAATTGTAAATCTTGATTTTGCTGATATTAAAACAGTAATGGAAAAATCAGGAACAGCCTTAATCGGAATTGGTATGGGAATTGGTGAAAATAGAGCTGTAGAAGCTGCAAGACAAGCCGTTTCTAGTGCATTATTAGAAACTACAATTGATGGAGCCACAGACGCGATTGTAAATATCACTGGTGGGGACAGCTTAACTTTATTTGAAATTGAAGATGCAGTAGAAACAGTAAGAGAAGCCGCAAATTCAGATATCAATATTATTTTTGGAGCAATTCCTAATTCTAATTTAACAGATGAAGTAATAGTTACCGTCATAGCTACTGGTTTTGATGGCAAAGATGAAAAAGATGACAGTGCAGATTCTTTACCAAAAAGAAGAATTGAAGAAGACGAAACAAACGAATTTGAAATTCCAGCTTTCTTAAGAAGTAAAGATAGCTATAAAAATTAAAAAAAAGAGGAGCCTAAATAATTAGGCTTTTTTGATGATCATTTTTATTATTTGCCTATTTTTGGGAGTCGTGCTATAATAAAACCCGTTAAAAAGACGAGGCGACAGATACTATGGCATATATCGAATTTAAAAAAGTGAATAAAATTTATCAAATGGGTGAAGTAGAAATTCATGCTTTAAATGAAGCTTCTTTTGAAATAGAAAAAGGCGAATTAGTTGTAATTCTTGGACCTTCTGGGGCGGGAAAAACAACTTGTTTAAACATATTAGGAGGAATGGATGAGGTAACTAGTGGTGAAGTTTTAATTGATGGAAAAGATATCACCAAATTAACTCGCTCAGAACGAATTAAATATCGCAGACATGATATTGGTTTTGTTTTTCAATTTTATAATTTAGTTCAAAACTTGACGGCTTTAGAAAATGTAGAATTAGCTGTTCAACTATGTAAAGATCATTTAAGTCCCAATCGTGTCTTAAATAAAGTTGGTTTAAATGAACGGAAAAACAATTTTCCTTCACAACTTTCTGGTGGCGAACAACAACGTGTTGCAATTGCAAGAGCTATCGCTAAAAATCCCAAATTATTATTATGTGATGAACCGACCGGTGCTTTAGATGATAAAACAGGGAAACAAATTTTAAAATTATTAGAAGAAACTTGCCACAAAGAAAAAATCACCATAGTCATTGTGACCCATAATAGTGCCATTGCCAAAATGGCCGATAAAATCATTAAATTTAAAAATGGCACGGTAGAAGAAATTCAAAAAAATTCTAAACCATTACCAGTAGAAGAAATCGAGTGGTAACAATGAAAAAAAATAGAATTGTAACCAATAGTCTTAGAACAATCAAAAGATCTTTTTCTCGTTTTCTTCCTTTATTTACTATCAGTATGTTAGGAGTTTTTGTCTTTGCCGGTCTTCAATCTGTAAAACCAGATATGCTAAAAACATTAGATCAATTTTTAGATGAACATCAATTTTATGATCTTAAAATTGTTTCAACCAAAGGGCTTACTGAAGATGATATTCAAGCATTAAAAAACATTGAAAATGTAAAACAAGTAGAAGGTTCTTATAGTGTAGATACATTAATTCAAGAAGAAGATTATGAGTTTGTTATCAATATTTCATCCCTTCCTCAAAAAATCAACACAGTTACTTTACAAGAAGGAAGACTTCCAACATCGAATCAAGAAATTGTTGTGGAAGAAAATTTCTTAAAAAAAACTTCTTATAAAATAGGAGATATCATCAAAATAGATGAAGAAAATTTAAAAGAAAAAGAATTTACCATAGTGGGAACAATTACCAGTGCTCTTTATTTTAATAATGATACTATAAATCAAAATAGAGGAACTACTACTATTGGTATGGGAACAATTAATTATTATACTTATGTTTTAGAGTCTGCTTTTAAAAACGCTTATATGAATGCCATTTTTGTAAAAGCAAATAATACCGAAGAATACTTAACTTCAGAAAAAAATTATTTACAAGAAGTAGATTCACTAATTCAAAAAATAGAAGCCAAAAAACCTGAAAGAGAACAAGCAAGATATGATTTTCTCTACCAAGAAATCCAAAAAGAAATCGAAGTAAAAGAAACAGATGGCCAAAAAGAATTTGCATCTATAGAAAAAAAATTAAATCAAGCCAAACAAACATTAAATACAAACAAAAAAACTCTAACTGATTCTAAGAAAAAAATTGCTGAATTTTCTAAAAATTTAGAAACCATGAAAACAGAATTAGAAACCGAAGAAAAAAAATTCCAAGAAGTCTTAACAAATATGTCAATAAACGACCTTGAAATCGAATCTCTCCTCCAAAAAACAAATGAAAATATAACTCTTTTAAATCAACAACTTGTCACTTTAAAAGAAAATTCTTTAGAATATCAAAACACTTTAAAACAATTAAAAACTCTGGAAGAACAACAAAAAAATCTTCTTTCGCTTCAAAATGCCAAAATAAAAATAAAGGAAGGGAAAAAAGAAATCGAAGCAAATCAAAAGAAATTAGAAGATTTCACTAATCAATATCAAATAGGTCAAAAAAATTATCAAAAGGGTCTAACAGAATATCAAAACTCCATGCAAGCTTATCAAAAATCTAAAAAAGAATTTGAAGAAAAAATAAACGAAGCCAAAAAAGAACTAGAAACATTAGAAAAACCAGTTTGGTATATTTACGATCGAAGTGACTTAACGACTTATCAAGATTATATTGATGATATCACTAGTATTAATAATTTATCTCAAATCATTCCCGTTGTATTTTTTGCCGTAGCAATACTCGTCAGTTTAATTTCCATGAATCGAATGGTTGAAGAAGAACGAATTGAAATTGGCACATTAAAATCATTAGGCTTTACAAGCTTTTCAATTTTGCATAAATATTTACTTTTTTCATCGATTGCAACTATTTTAGGAGGAATAATTGGGGGAATATTAGGAATTATCATTTTACCAACAATGATTTTTAATATCTATTCTATGTTATTTCATGTTCCAAACTTTAAAATTGGTTTAAATTTAGGAATTATTTTCTTTAGTTTAATTTTATCTTTTTTCTGTATTGGTGGTACCACGATATTTACAGTAGAAAAAGTATTAAAAGAAAAACCTTCTGAATTAATGCGTCCCAAAGCTCCTAAAAAAGGAAAACGAATTTTTTTAGAAAATTGTAAGTGGTTCTGGAAAAGACTAAGCTTTTCCAATAAAGTGACATTCCGAAATTTATTTCGTTATAAAAAAAGAGGAATTGCAACAATCATAGGTATTACTGGGTGCAGCGCGATTATGCTTTGTGGTTTTGGCATTAGAGATGCCATTATTGACATCGCCAACTTACAATTTAAAGAAACATTTCATTATGATGGTATGGTATATTTAAATTCAGAAAAACCAATAGATTCTAAACTTTTTGAAAATCCAAAAATAAAAAAAGTAGTAAAAGCAGTAAATCAAAATGTTAAAGTAGATAATATAGATGCCATTTTATTTGCAGCAAAAAGTGATGAAATCGATGAAATTGTGAATTTGCAAAATAAGGAAAATAGAAAAATAACTCTCCAAAAAGAAAGTGTCATTATTACTGATAAATTAGCAGATTTAAAAAAATTAAATGTAGGAGATACCATTACATGGATGGATGAAAATAACAATTCTTATGAATATCAAATAAGTGGGATCACCAAAAATTATTTAAATCATTATATTTATATAGATGAAGACTCCATGAAAACAAAATCAAATACTAACAGTGCTTATTTAAAATTAAATGATATGACAAAAGAAGAAAAAGATGCCTTTGCAAGTGAACTTTTAAATCATGAAGAAGTATTAAATATATCTTATACAGAAGATATGCTTTTAAAAGTAAAAGATATGTTAACTTCCTTAAATAAAGTAGTCATTATTATTTTAGTTTTATCGGCAATACTATCATTTGTTGTACTTTATAATTTATCCAATATTAACATTAATGAACGAAAAAGAGAAATTTCAACATTAAAAGTATTAGGATTTTATGATAAAGAAGTAGATCATTATATTACCAAAGAAAATATTATTTTTACTTTGTTTGGTATTTTGCTAGGGTGTATTGCTGGATATTTCTTAACAAATTATGTCATTACAACTGTTGAAATTGAAAAAGCAAGATTTATTCATCACATTAGTATCTACAGTTATTTATATACAGCATTGATTACCATTACTTTTACTTTCATTGTCAATTTTGTCATTCATTTTCATTTGAAAAAAATAGATATGATAGCAAGTTTAAAAAGTGTAGACTAAAAAATGATATCTTGAATACAAATGAAGAAAGCCATATATTTTTGGTTGGCATTTAACTTTCAAAGAAAGATTAAGTGCCGTTTTTTTTATTTAGAAATTACATACAAGATAACAAACACGTCAAAAAGTACCTATTTTATGTAAAGATATTTTTTAAAATATTGACTTAAAGAAATACACTTAGATAAAATATAAGATGAAAAGAGGTTCATGAGTTTGAAAAATAGAGTTATATTTATGATATTACTTATATTGAGTTTGCTGATAGGCCCTTTAGAAGTATACGCTCAAGAATATAAGATAGAAGATATCGAAAGTAATTTTAAAAAAATTGTTCCTTCAGAAGAGGATGATTCGGATCAAGAATCCTATAAAGATTTTATAGATAAAATAGTGACTACGGTTGAGGGAAATAATATCTTGATTACGGCCGAAGGAGAAGAAAATATTAATTTTAAACGGACTATTACGTTAGAAAATGATATCTTAACTTATTATGGTGATGAAAGAGCAAAAGAGAAAGAATATAGAGAAGATATAAGTCATTATTTTGAATCATTTTCTAGTTTTCTTATAGATATTTCCTTAATAAATCAGATGGTGCATGCAATTTCATTAACAAAAGGATATAGTGATAGTGATTTTTTAAAGTTTTCAAATATGACATTAGATAACTCTAGTCAAAGTGGTACTTATATAGATCCTTCTGCTGAAAAGTATGGTATTAGTGCTGTTATTGAAGATTATGAGGAAACAAATGAGCATGGTAATGCATCAATCGCATATATTATTTCTTATAGTGTAGATTTAAATAAATTTAATATTGATGTATCAAGTATAGAACCAGAGACTCAAGATACGGATCCTGAAACAAATACAAATTCTTCTACAAAAAATGATGATGAGATAGAAAATCCTCAAACTGGAGAAAGTTTTCCCTATGTTTTAATTTTTTTAGGAATTATAGGCATTTGTTTACTATATTTTAAAAAGAAAGATTTTATTTATAAATTATAAAAAATTGGATTTTTTTGACATTTGGTACAAAGGAAAATCATTTATTTGAAATTTAATGTCAATTGACTTCTGGGGGGGGGGTAATTGATAGAATCATCATAAATAGGTATGGTGATTTTTTAGATGAAATTACAAAAGTTTAAAGAAAGAAATAACAAACAAAAAAGTATTATAATATTTACGATAGCTTGTGTGTTATTAATCACAGGAGTTTTCTTGTATAAAACATTTGCCAGTTTTCAAGTAGTAGAAAATGAAGATCTCATTCATGGAGATGTAAGTGATCCCGGAGATATTTATTTCGCATTTTATAAAGAGAACAAAATTCAAAAAGAAATGCCTAAGAAAAGTGAAGGATATGTCTTAGATGAAAGTAAAAGTTATTGTGGAGTCACAGGTGGAAATGACTCTGATATCAAAGTACATGTTACGGAAAATGATATGATTTTTGTAGAAGGAGTCACGACATCAAGAACAAAATGTAATTTGTATTTTGCAAAAGGAGCCTATATCTTAGGTAAAGGAATACCAACCGTAACAGAAGGAAATGGACTATATGAAGTAAAACATGATGGAGTAAGTGGAACAATAAAAGATGAAGGATTTAATCAAACTGAATACCGATATGCTGGGAGTGATCCAAATAACTACATCAAATTTAATGAAGAAGAATGGCGAATCATCGGTTTAGTGAATGTGATGACAAGTGAAGAGACTGTAGAACAAAGAGTAAAGATTGTCAGAAAAGATAGCATTGGAGATTTAGCATGGGATACAGCAAGAAAAAATGATTGGATTAAGGCAAGTTTAAAAACATTATTAAATGAAGGAGATTATTATAAGAGATTAAATGCATATTCTACTACAGGTTTACTAGAAATTTCTAAAATGATGATTGATAACACGATTATTTGGAATTTAGGAAGCGTAGAACAAATGCAATATGGAGCTTTTAGCTATGATGAATGGTATATCAAAGAAAGAGGCAATGCTGTTTATCAAGGAAATTCTTTTTTATGGAAAGAAGGGAATAAAGTAGGCCTTATCTATCCATCGGATTATATGTATGCTATTGACGGAAAAATGAAAGATGCTTGTAAAACGAGTAGTCAGTACACCGTTAATCTTTGTTATGAACAAAATTGGATATATAAAGAAAATAGTTATTCTACTTGGACAATAGCTACTTATCAAAATTTGGATTATTCTTCGCTTATTATTCGTTCAAATGATTTACCAGAGGAAAAAGGAAAAATTTCTGGAGGAAATGCCACAACACAATCTCGTTCAGTTAATCCGACGTTATATTTAAAACCAAATGTTAAAATTTTTAATGAAGGTGATGGTAGTAAAGATAATCCATTTCAATTAGTACAAATTTTAAAATGATAAAAATTGAAAAATTAAGAAAAGCTTAGCAAATAGTTATTTTAAAAAGAGAAACGTGTCTATAAAAGTATTGTCAAAGATTTTTGATTGTGTTAAAATGAATACTGTGAAAAGAAAAACATTCGGTCCCTTAGTGGAACTGGTTAACACGTTTCCCTCTCAAGGAAAAGAATAGGAGTTCGAGCCTCCTAGGGATCACCATTAGAATAATAAAGTACCTTAAGGGTATTTTTTTATGTCAAAGAGAAATCAGAAAAACTTGTATAAAGAAAGAAAAAGGGATAAACTATTCATAGGAGAGTGGAAAAATGGATATCAAAAAATTGTTTGGCTTTGAAGGGAAAACAGTAGTAATTACCGGAGCAGCATCTGGTATGGCCAAAAGTGCTGCAGAGCTTTTAATTTCTTTAGGAGCAAAAGTATATGGTATTGATATCAATCAAATTACGTTACCAATTGAACATGCTTATTATGCTGATTTAGGAGAGAAAGAAAATATTGATGCAATCGTAAATGATTTACCAGAGAAAATTGATGCTTTATTTTTATGTCATGGCATTGCCGCATTTCCTGGAAACGAATTAAAAGTTCAAAAAGTCAATTTTTATGGACAAAAATATATGGCTGAAAAATTACTAGACCGTATTTCAGATCAGGGTTCAGTAACTTTTATTTCTTCTGTTGGAGGCTTTGGTTGGGAGTCTATCTATCAAGAGGCAGTAGAATTAATTAATTTACCAACTTGGGAAGAGGCAATGAAATGGTATCAAGAACATCCTGATAAAATTCAAAATTCTTATGTTTTTGCCAAACAATGCCTTTTATCTTATGTTACATATAGATGTATGGATCCAATGTATATGAACCGAAAAATAAGAATAAATGCTATCAATCCTGGAGATACAATAACTGGTTTAACAAAAGACTTTAATAAATCAACAAGCCCTACAGGAAACGAAAAAGAAGGCGAAGAGATGATTTCAAATATCTTTTTAAAAAGTTGGAATGGTTATGCCGCCCAACCAGAAGAAATGGGCTATCCTTTAGTCGTAATTGGAAGTGATATTTGTTCCTATGTATCTGGACAATTAATTTATATTGATTATGGTTTAACTTCAAATTGGAAAAGTATGGCTTTATTAAATAAAAATGAAAAATCAATCATGGAAATTAGTGAAGAATCACAAAAATAAAAAGAAAGAGGAAACAATGCAGTTAAATAAAGTAGGAGAAAAAACATATTACCTAGAAAATGCAACTAATATTGGTATTTATCAAATAAATGAAAAAGAAGTATATTTAATAGATACTGGAAATGATAAAGATTGTGGCAAAAAGATATTAAAAATAATCGAAGAACAAAATTGGCAAATAAAAGGAATTATTAATACTCATTCGCATGCCGATCATATTGGCGGAAATGCTGTAATTCAAAGTCGTACTAATTGTGATATTTTATCATCTAAATTAGAAAATAGTATCATTAATAATCCTATTTTAGAACCTACAATTCTTTATGGAAATACACCTATAAAAGAACTTCAAAATAAATTTTTAATGGCTAAACCATCCAAAAGTAAAGAAATAAAAGATTTAGAAGAAGGCCTAGAATATATCGAATTAAAAGGTCATAGTCCCAACATGATTGGCGTCAAAACAAGTGATGAAATCTATTTTTTAGGAGATGCTTTGTTAAATGAAGAAACCATTTTAAAATATCATTTCTTTTATTTAACCGATGTCAAAGAATTTTTAAATTCCTTAGAAATTTTAAAAACTTTAAAAGGAACTCTTTTTATTCCGTCTCATTGTCAAGCAACAGAAAATATCGATTTTTTAATTCAATTAAATGAAGCTAAAGTAAAAGAAATAATTAATTTTGTTTATCAGCAATGTGCCAAAGAAATTACTTTTGAATCTTTATTAAAAAAGTCTTTTGATACATATTCTTTAAAGATGGATTTAAATCAATATGTTTTAGTTGGAAGTACATTAAAAGCTTATTTAAAATATCTTTTAGAAGAAGGGAAAATTACTTATTTTTTAAAAGAAAATCAAATGTTTTGGAAACAAATTTAGCATATTTAGAAGTGACAATTGATTGTCTACTTCTTTTTTTTTCCTTTTGAAAAGAAAGAAAAATCATAGTAAAATAAAAAAAATACCAGATGTGTGGTGTAGTTATGTTAAATAAAAGAAAAAAAATTTATTTAGAAGAGTATGCATTTTTAAAAAGTCATCTTTCTTTTTCTAAAATAATAAAAGCGAAAAGGAAGAAAAGAAAATCATTAGTATATAATGAAATTTTGAAGAAAAAATATAACAAAAATGCTAAAAGAACAAATCTTTGGGAAGAATTAAATCATATCATTACTCAATTTCATAGTAACAAAATTCTCAGTTTAGGAAGTTTACCAAAAGAGATAAAGACTCAGGATAAAAATATGGTCATTATAGAAGATGATGAAATAACAAAATCAAAAACTTTATTAGAAAAATTAAAAAACATTCCATCTCAGTCCATCGAACTTATTTTTGCTTTAGAAAAATTTCATGAAATTGATGAAAAAGAACAAGTAATGAAAGAAATTTCAAGAATATTGAAAAAACGAGGAATTTTGATTCTTTCAGATTTTTATCTTCGCAAAAAAGACTTATCAGAAATCGAAGAAATAGGAATGGAAATCATTGACACTTTTTACAACGAAAATTTAGGATTCTTTGAAGAAATGAAAGAATATGCTGAAAGAGTTCATTTAAAAATAATAAAAGTAGAAGATAAAAGAAAAAAACTTCATGAACCTTTACTTTCTTATCAGAAATATTGGCGTAGAAAATTAAAACATCCAATTTTTTGCTTTTTCATTCAAAAATCATTAAGAGATGTTATTCATCAATATTTACTTTTAAATGCTATGGAAATAAATATTGAAACATATCTTTTTGCAATTTTCCAAAAATAAAAAGAAGTAAATTTTTTTCTTACTTCTTATTTTAACGATCACTATATTTAATCATTTTTGCATGCATAACTACTTTTTCATCATCATTCCAACAAGTAGAAAGAGTTAAAATTTTATCAGTTTTACTGACAGTAGTATCAAAAGCAACCGCGCTTCTATTTTGAAGCATATCAGCAAAAGCTTTAAATTCATCCTCAGTACTAAATTCCGTTTGTAAATAATCACTTGTATTAGGAATTCGATAAACACTAAAGACTTGCCATAAAGTATTCTGCGTTTTTGTAGAGAGTTTAATAATATGATTTTCTTTATTATTATACCAATTACTGTTTAAAATATTTTTAAGAGAACCAAACATTGTTTTATTTTGCCTTCCGTGAGCATAAATAATAGTATTTTTATCTAACACATCAGTAGAATTTCGGTAATCCAAGAAAACCCAACCACCACCATTATAACTTTTATCAAAAGCATGAGTAAGATAATATTTATTATCTTCGTGTTGAACAAACGGATAATTAATATTTGTTCCGTTGACTTGAATCCAACCTTCTGTTTCGGGATTAGTATTAGAAAGTTCTGTAAAATCAACATCAATCAGTTTCATTTTAATATATTCCCAATAAGGGTCAGTTTGAGGAATTTCTTCTTCCGGTTGAACCACTTGAGTTTGTTCAACATCTTCGATTTCTTGAACATTTGCTTGGTCTTCAAGAGTTTCACTTAATTTATCGATACTTTCATTATCAATTGACCATCTAATAATATAAATTGCTGAATAAATCACTAATGCAAAAGCAATCAACATAACTAAAATTACAACTAAGTTTCTGGTTTTTAATTTTCTTTTTTTCTTTTTCTGCGTCTTTTTTGTTTTTGAGTTGCTCTCATTTACTTCGACTTGGCTTTCCTTTTTTTTCGTTTTATTCTTTGCCATAAAGCGCCTCCTAATAAACATTCTATACCAAAAGAAAGAAAAAGTCTATAAAAAAAGAAAATCTAAAAAAATTAATAATTTGACACTTTTATACATATTGATATTGACAAATTCTAGAAAGACAATGATATAATACAAGAAAGAAAGAAGGTACAAAAATGCAAAAGGGAGTAAAAAATATTCTTTGTATTGTCACTTTATTCATTGCTTTCACTGGACTATTGAGTTTAAAAATGAAAGAAAATGAGCCAGTGCTTTTAGAAGCAAATAAAGTGGTATCTTTAAAAAATGAAATTGTAAATCCACCAACAGGAGATCAAATCATGCGCTTTTTTATTTTATGTGGTGTAGGAGCCGTAGTGATTATTGGCGGTGGCATTGTCTTAATTGTAATGAAAAAGAAAGAGAAAAAGAAGAATAGGAAAAAATAGATAAAAATAACCTAATTAATAAATAAGGAAAAATGACATAGAATGGGATAGGTGATTCTATGTTTTTTTCTAAAATTCATACGAGAATACGTTTTTTCTTTTTGCTTATTTTATGCCTTTTAATTGTCATTATTGTTCGGGTATTTTATATTCAAGTTTTTCAATATGATAAACTAAGTACATTAGCCGAATCATTATGGAGTAGGCAACTTCCCATTGGAGCCGATCGGGGTGAAATTTATGATCGAAATGGGAAAGTATTAGCTACAAATCTTACAACAACCTCACTTGTTTTAATACCAAGTCAAATTACCAAAAAAGAAGAAGTAGCTAGAAAGATAAGTGAAATTTTAAACTCAGATTATGATGCAATGTTAGAACACGTTTCCAAAAAAACAAGTATTGAACGAGTTCATCCAGAAGGAAGACAACTCTCTTATGAAGTTGCAAGTCAAATTAACGACTTAGGATATGATGGAGTATATTTAGTAAAAGAAAGCAAACGTTATTATCCATATGGTAATGTTTTATCTCATGTTCTTGGATATGTTGGAATTGATAATCAAGGCCTTTCCGGATTAGAACTGACTTATGACAAATATTTAACGGGTGAAGATGGTTCAATTAAATATTTTTCCGATGGCAAAGGAAATCGCTTGGAACTTGCTGAAGTGTATGAAGAACCTCAGGACGGCATCAATATCAAACTAACAATTGATTTAGATTTACAATTAGCCGTAGAAAGAGAATTAGATAATGTCATGACCAAATATACTCCAGAACATGCTTTGATTTTAGCGATGCAACCCCAAACAGGGGAAATATTAGCGATGGCAAGTCGACCCAATTTTGATCCGAACCATTATCAAGAATATGATACCGAAACAATTAATCGTAATTTACCGATTTGGATGACTTATGAGCCTGGTTCCACTTTTAAAATTTCCACTTTAGCGGCATCATTAGAAGAAAAAACAATCAATTTATTTGAAGATACTTTTTTTGATTCAGGAAGTATTTCCGTCGATGGCGCGACAATTCATTGTTGGAAAAGTGGTGGACATGGTGCTCAAACATATTTAAATGTTGTTGAAAATAGTTGTAATCCCGGATTTGTTTCCTTAGGTCAAAAATTAGGTGCTCAAACATTAATGAAATATATTAATGATTTTGGGTTTGGTTCTAAAACAGGCATTGATTTAAATGGGGAATCAAATGGAATTTTATTTCAACCAAATAAGATGGGACCTGTAGAATTAGCAACAACTAGTTTTGGCCAAGGAATCAGTGTAACTCCCATTCAGCAAGTAACAGCCGTTTCTGCTGTTGTAAATGGTGGGTCTTTATATACACCTTATTTAGTAAAAGAAATGTTAGAGCCAGAAACAAATTCAGTCATTTTAACTCAAGAACCCGTATTAAAAAGAAAAGTAATCTCAGAAGAAAGTAGTAAACTTGCTCGTTATGCTTTAGAAAGTGTTGTTGCTAATGGTTCAGGTCGAAATGCTTACATTGAAAACTATCGGGTTGGTGGCAAAACCGGAACTGCTCAAAAAGTGGAAAATGGTCATTATATGGTTGGAAATTATATCCTTTCTTTTATGGGCTTTATGCCAGCTGATGACCCTCAAATCGTTGTTTATGTTGCAATTGATCATCCAATTGGAGCAATTCAATATGGCGGTCAAACAGCTGCTCCAGTCGCGAAAGAAATTTTACAAGCAGCCATTTCCATTTTTGATTGGCAAGAAACAACCGAGGGAATGGAAAAAGAATATAATTGGATGGATACTAAATATAAAAGAATTCCCAATGTACTAGGATTAACTAGCGATGAAGCCAAAAAACAACTGAAAGGATTTACAATCGAATATTCTGGAGAAGGGCAAAACGTAATCTATCAAAGTCCAGCTGCGAATCAGTTTGTCAAAGAAGGTGGAAGTGTAAAATTAATGTTAGGATAATGTATAACTATGTCAATAAAAGCAGAAAAAAATAAATGAAAAAGAATTTTCATGTATAATAAGAGTAGGTAGGTGAGGGTATGCTTATATTAGCCAAAACTGCATTAGCAATGATGTTAGGATTTATTTTTGCCATCATCTGTGGCTTAATATGTATTCCAATATTAAAAAAAATAAACTTTCGACAACATGTCAGTAACTTTATTGGCGAAAGACATATAAAAAAAGAAGGAACACCAACAATGGGCGGAATTATATTCATTATTCCCGTTTTGATTACCTTATTTTTACTTTATTTAAGAGGCAGTATTGAATTAAATCATAATCTAATTATTGTCTTGTTTGTCTTTTTATCTTATGCTTTTTTAGGTTTTATTGATGATTGGTTAAAGGTTCGTTTTAATAACAATCAAGGACTTCGAATTTCCACCAAATTTTTATTACAAATGGTCATTGCTTTAATTTTCTTTTACATCTTTATGAGAAATGGTGGCAAGCCAGTTTTAGAAATTACTTCTTTAAATCTTTATATTCCAATGGGTTGGACGTTTGGCTTGTTTATTTTATTTTTACTTGTAGGTACGAGTAATGCTGTGAATATTACTGATGGATTAGATGGTTTATGTGGCGGTTTAAGCGTCATTGCCTTTGTAGCGTTCGGTATCATTACTTGGAATACTACTTGGATGCCAGGATATCAGGAAGTCGCGATTTTCTGTTTTGTTTTAGTAGGTGCTTTACTAGGATTTTTACTATTTAATACTAACCCTGCTAAAGTATTTATGGGGGACTTAGGAAGTTTGTCTTTAGGTTCAGCTATGGCAACAGTAGCAATTATTACCAGACATGAATTATCTCTAGCTTTAATTGGTGGAGTCTTTGTAATAGAGACATTATCTAGTTTGATTCAAATTATTGCAATTCGAAAATTTCATCGAAAAATCTTTAAAATGGCTCCATTGCATCATCATTTCGAACAATTAGGATGGAGTGAAAGAGATATTGTAAAAGCATTTTATGTCGTGGGTCTTATTCTCGCCATGGCTGCAATTACATATGGTGTATGGATATAAAAAAACAACCTTTTTCATGAGGCTGTTAATTTTTTTATCTTAGACTACCTAAAGCATTCCAAAATGAATCAATTCCTACAACGGCAACAAGAATTGCTACTAAAATGCAGAAGATAATTAATGTGCAGAAATAAGATCTAGCAAAATTTTTAATGTTAAGATTTTTTGCACCGATAGCAAAGCAAATAACAAATAGAAACCCAATAATTGGTAATGCAAATAAAATTTGATATCCAAAATAGCCCCACATACTAATAGGCTTATATTCTTCTGGAATCGCTTTTAATTTCTCATCACTCATTTTTACTCCTCCTTTTTTCTATTGTACTATGAAATAATGTCAATTGAAACCCTAAAAAAGTTTCTTATTTTTTTCATGTCACTAACATTTAAAACTATTCCAACCGAGGCGATAGTCACAAGTAAACTATTTCCTTCACAATAAAAAGGAAGAGTTACATTCTAAGTCTTGCAAATATAACTTGTTTTGTCTAGGTTACTTTTTGCAAAATATCATTTTATAATCGTAAGTACGTATATCATTAAACTGTTCTTTACTATCTTATCTTCTAATTTATTAATCGAAAAAGTTTTACTGCCTATATGATTAAAAGAAGCACCACAATGATATATTTCTTTTTGATCTAATATAATATATCTATCATGAAAATCATTGCTATAAACTACTTTTAAATTTTTATATTGTTTTTGATATTTATTGATATCTATTTCTTTTAATAAACCATTATTTTTGCAGATTATAGTGACATCAATTTTTAGGTTTCTTATCATATCTAAAACAGTTTTATCTGCATAGTTATCAATAATAATGATATTGTCATGGGCATATTTAAAAATATCAACTATTTTTGAATATGCATCATAAATTTGCCCATTAAAATAAATTTCATTCTCAATTTTCTTTTCCTCTAATTTATGAAAAGATTCTTGTAATATTTTAATATCTTCATCATGTTTCATCACTAAATTGTTAATATATTTTTGTTGAATCAGTTCATTAGAAACATATTTTCGCATCAATACAAAAGCATCCATTATTGCAATGCTTACTTTTGTAGCAACATCAGATTTTAAAATAGTGGCAAGCATTGCTACGCCTTGCTCGGTAAATACTCGAGGATTTTTATATTTTCCTCCACGAGTTTCAATATGATGAGTTTTTTGGTCGAAAATTTCGGCTAAAAAAATTTTGCTTTCTTCATCAGTTAATTTAAAACTAAATCTTTCGGGAAATTTTTGAGGATTATTTCTAACAGCTTCATTAATTCTTTTGGTTTCGACTTGATATAATATTGCTAGATCACTATCAAGCATGACTTGTTTTCCTCTTATTTCATAAATCATGTTTTCAATTTTTAATTCTTTTATTGATTCAATACTATTCATCTACAATTTTCCCCCTTGTTTTGTTTCTAGTAAAAATATATCAAACACTAGTTTGTATGTCAATGTTATTTTACTAATTCTTAGAAATACTTAAAATAATCCCAATCGAGGCCATAGTCACAAGTAAGCTACTCCCGCCATAACTAAAGAAAGGTAAAGTCACTCCTGTTACCGGAATAAGCCCAATCACAACACATAAATTAAGGGTAGCTTGAATTAAAATACCAATAGATAAGCCAAAAACTAAAAATTTAGAAAATAAATCTTCTGTTTTTAAAGCAATTTTAAGAGAACGATAAAAAAGAAAGAAGAAAAACAAAACAACAATTAAAACTCCTAAGAAACCGAATTCTTCACTGATAATAGAAAAAATAAAATCTGTTTGTGGCTCAGGCAAATAAAAATGCTTTTGATGAGATTTTAGAAAACCTTGACCTAACAAACCACCTGGTCCGATAGCATATAAACTTTGAATAATTTGAAAACCACTTCCTAAAGGATCAGACCAAGGATTTAAAAAAGAAACAATTCGAGCCATTCGATAAGGAGCAATGACAATCAACCCAACAATCCCTAAAAGACCTAATAAACCTAAACGAACAAAAAAGGATAGTTTTACACCACTGATAAAAATAAGACTAATTAATGACAAAAGAATAACCATCGAAGTTCCAAAATCAGGTTCTAACAGAATGAGAAGGGAAAAAATTCCGATAACCAAAAGGATAGGAAAAACGCCTTTTTTAATACTTCGCAAATCCTTTTGATTTTGACTTAAATATTTGGATACAAAAATAATCAGTCCAATTTTCGCAAATTCACTCGGTTGAATTCCCAAACCACCAATTCCAAACCAACTACGGGACCCATTTCGAACACTTCCAATTCCAGGAATTAAGACACAAACTAATAAGAAAAAACAAAGCCCTAAAATTTGATTCGCATGTTTCTTCCAAAATTGGGGTGGAATATGACTTAAAAAAAGACAGATAAAAATAGAAAGAAGAAAAAACAAACTTTGACTTTTTACAAAATGAAATGCATCATGGAATTTATACTCAGCCCAAATACTACTAGCAGAATAAATCATAAGGATTCCAAAAAGACCAATACCTATGACCATTAAAAAAAGAATATGATCAAAAGACTTTTTCATCACGCCACCTAATTCAGTATATGAAAAAAGAATCCTATTCTTGCCAAAAAGAAAAACATCTTTTCTTGACAAAAAATCCCAAGTTCTTAAGAAAAATCTTTCGAAATATAGTATAATAAAGAAAGATAAGGTGATTTAAAATGAAGATAGTTGTAACTGCAGGAGGAACGATGGGTCATATTAATCCCGCTTTAGCAATCATTGAAGAATTTCAAAAACGCGAAAAAAATTTAGAAATATTATACATTGGCACGCATAATCGCATGGAAAAAGAAATTATTCCCGAAAAAAAGATACCTTATAAAGCAATTGAAATATATGGCTTTAGTAAAGATATTATCTTAGATATCAAAAATGTTTTTTGTATTTCCAAAGCAACAAAAGAATGTAAAAAAATATTAAGAGAATTTCAACCAGATATTGTCATTGGTGTTGGCGGCTATGTCACTTATCCAGTGTTAAAAGCTGCTCATGCTTTACATATCAAAACATTTATTCATGAACAAAATAGTATTCCCGGCAAAACGAATAAAATCATTAGCAAATATGCTGATTTAATTGGAGTGACTTTTTGGGAAAGTCAAAAGTATTTTCATTCTAAAGGAAAAGTCATTTATACCGGTCATCCTTGTGGAGCTTGGGCTTTAAAAGTTCCTCCTAAAGAAAAAGAAAAATTAGGATTTGCAAAAGAGAAAAAATTAGTAACTGTAGTGGCTGGTTCTTTAGGAAGTGGATCTTTAAATCGTAAATTTTTAGAAGTTTTAGAAGCATCTCGTGACAAAAACTATGAATATTGTTATATTACCGGCAAAATTCATTATGAAAATTTTACCAAAAACCATTCTTTTCCTTCAAATGTCAAAGTTTTTCCTTATATGGAAGAACTTCCTGGTTTACTAAAAATAAGTGATGTCGTCGTGTCTCGAGCAGGTGCAGGTTCCTTAAGTGAAATATTAGCTCTTCAAATACCAGCTTTAATTATTCCAAGTCCCAATGTTGCGAATAATCATCAATATTACAATGCAAAAGAATTAGCCGATAAAAAATGTGTTTTATTATTAGAAGAACAAGAATTAACCAAAGAAAAATTAGAAAAAACTATCGAAAGACTTTTAGAAGATGAGAAACTAAGAGTTGATTTAAAAATTCATATGCAAGAAAGAAAAAGCATTGAAAGCACAAAAATCATTTACGAAGAAATTAAAAAGGTGATTGGATGAACTTAAATAAATATCAAATGAAAGAACATGTTTCTTTAAAAAATATGAATACTTATCAAATAGATACACAAACAAGGTATCTTTTTGAACCAAAAAACCAAGAAGAACTCATGCTTTTTTTAAAAGAGGCAAAAGAAAATCATATTCCTTATTTTGTATTAGGAAATGGCTCCAATGTCATTCTTTCTGATACGGAATATCCCGGTGTTGTAATAAAACTAACTCATTTTAATCAAGTGAAATATGAAAAAAATTTTGTCACAGTTGGTTCTGGAGTCAAAATAAATCAGCTGTCTTTTGACATAATTGACCATGGATTATCAGGTTTGGAATGGGCAAGTGGTATTCCTGGTACGATTGGTGGGTCAATTTATGGAAATGCCGAAGCATATAAAGTTTCAACATTCCAATATTTAAAAACAGTCACATTTTTAACAAAAGATTTTCAGCTTGTCACCAAAAAGAAAGAAGAAATTTCTCATGGATATCGAACTACTTGGTTTAAAGAAAACGAATTCTCCATTATTTTAGCCGCGACATTCCAATTTCCTTATGGTAAAAAAGAAGAATCATTAGCATTAATAAAAGATCGATATGAAAGAAGAAGGAAAACCCAACCATTAGACTTGCCATCTGCAGGAAGCGTATTTCGAAATCCTTCTTTAGAAAATCCAGCTGGTAAAATTATTGAAGAACTAAATTTCAAAGGAGTAAAAATAGGGGGAGCAATGGTAAGCCCAAAACATGCTAATTTTATTGTGAATTACCAAAATGCTACTGGTAAAGATATCAAAGATTTGATAAAATTAATAAAAGAGAAAGTAAAAAAGGAAAGACAAATTGATTTAGTATTGGAACAAGAAATAAAAAGTTGGTGATACACTTGACAAAAAAGAAAGTAATTAAAAAATTTAGATGGAAAGTCATAGGAAAATTTTTCGTATCTTTTTTTGTCGTGTTAGGAGTTTTATTTTATCTTTGGAATTTAAAAACTAAAAATATTATTATTGAAGGAAATCATTTTTTGAAAGACGCGACGATTATCGAAACGGCTGGATTTAAAGATTATCCATATTTATTTCAAATCAGTAATCAAAAAATCAAAGAGCGATTAAGTTCTTTAGAATTAATCGAAAAAGTAACTATTAAAAAAAGCATTTTTGGAACATTAAACATCATTGTTGATGAAGCAACACCTTTATTTTATAATCGAAATACCAAAGAATTAGTCCTAAAAAATAAAAAACAAATTTCTAGTGAAATGCTTTATGGAGTTCCTATATTAGTTAATTATGTTCCAGATATTTACTATGAAAAATTAATTGAAAAATTAAATAAAATTCAACCTGATGTTTTAAGTTTAATCAGTGAAATTGAATACCAACCATGGCAAAATAATAATGTCATGATTGATGAAACAAGATTTTTCTTACGAATGAATGATACGAATAATGTATATGTCAATTTAATTCATATGGAAAAATTAAATAATTATATTGAAATTTATGCGACATTAGAAGGGAAACATGGGACCTTGTATTTAGATTCCTCAAGTGATAAAATATCCTTCAGCGAATTTAAGTAGGTGAAAAAAGTGAAACCAAATTATGATGAAATGTTAGAAAAAATTTTAACGAAAGAACAAAAGGCATCCAAAAGTTTACTTCTTCATACTTGCTGTGCTCCTTGTTCTAGTGCAGTAATAGAACGTTTAGCAAATGTTTTTCAAATAACGATTCTATACTATAATCCCAATATAGAGCCTTTCGAAGAATATCAAAAAAGAAAAGAAGAACAGAAAAAATTTTTGCAAACCATTCAAACGAAATATCCTGTTTCTTTTTTCGATTGTGACTATGAGCATGAAGCATTCTTAAAAATAGCCAAAGGATATGAAAATGAAAAAGAAAGAGGAGCTCGTTGTCCTCGTTGTTTTCGACTTCGCCTAGAAAAAACGGCCTTCATCGCTAAACAAAATCATTTTGATTATTTTGGAACAAGCCTAACAGTAAGTCCTTACAAAAATGCTCAAGAAATTAATGAAATAGGAAAAGAACTGGAAGAAAAGTATCAAGTTTCTTTCCTCTTTAGTGATTTTAAAAAGAAAAATGGCTATTTAAGAAGTATTGAACTATCCAAAAAATATCATCTTTATCGTCAAGATTACTGTGGATGTAAATATTCTCAAAAAGAAAGAGAAGAGCAAAAAGAAAAGAATTTATTCGTGGAGTAAATTCTTTTTATATTCTTGATAAGCTTTAATTTCAGCATTATCACGATATTCATGATAAGAAATATTTTTAGATTTTAAAAATTCTTGAATCAAATATTCTGTAAAATAAGGATTTCGGATCAATAAAGGTCCAAGTAAATAGGTGCCATAAAAGTTTTTTTGATGAATTCCTTCATCAATCGCTTTTGGGACATATCCTGTTCCTTCTTTCACTTCAAATAAATGAGGCTCTTTCACAAATTTTAAAACACTACTGCGATTTTGAAAACCAATCACTTCTTCTGAAAGAAAAGAAGAGGTATAATTTTGTTCGCCAACAATTCGAAAATCAGTCTCCCAAGATTCATAACTAAGAAGCCCTAAAGTCTCTTTTTCTTCATCTTCTAAAGTATGAAAACATTTGCCAAATAAATCAATAGCATTTCCTGTCGCTAAAATAAAGGTATTGTTTTGGTAAGCTTTCTTCCATTCTTTTTTATGTTTTAAAATATCTTCTCTAGCAAGTTCAAAAGCTTCCTTATTTCCACTTCCAATATAAAGAAAATCATATTTGGAAAAATCAACCTCATCATCAACAGAATAATAATGAGTAATCACATGAATTTTATGTTCTTCTAAATGATGAGTCAAAGCTAAAATATTGCCATGTTCTCCATATAAATTCATTAAATCATAATAAAAATGAGCAATTCTAATGGTTTCCATGTTCTCTCTCCTTTACTAAGTTTTGAATTATCTCCGTCATATCAAAGCACACCATAGTATATAAATTTTTCTTCGTTTGTTCTTCTAAAATAGAAATTAAATCTTCTAAATGTTCTACTAAAATAATTTTCTTTTTCGGAATATGAGCGTAAATAAGCCGAACATAAACATCCCATTTAAATCTTCCAATCAATACGATTTTCTCAATAGATTCATCATTTAAAAGTTCAAACTTAACATCCCATAACCAAGATAAATCATTATATTTATAACGTCTTGAAACATTTTCAAAACCTAAAATAACACTTTTTTTCTCTGGCTTATTAATGATATATTGTAAAGATTGATAATAACTTAAAGCATTTTCATTTTTGCTTTCTAACATAGTAAGAGAACGATTACCAAGTTGTAACTCATGGCCTCTTTTACTTTCCAAAATGTGCTCGTTAAAAGCCTTTAAAATTTTATCTTTTGAAACACCAATAGTATCACATAAAGCATAGGAAGCCAAAGAAGCATAGGCTGTAAATAAAAAATCTTTATTTAAATGGATTTTTTCTTGATTAATTTCCATTGTTTGTTCATCTAAATAAACTTTAGTTCCTACATAATCAGGATCTCCTCTTTTAAAATCGCAATTCGGGCAAAAATAAGAACCAAGGTGTCCATAGTGATAATAAGAATAGACTAATTTTTTATGACAATTAGGGCAGTAAGCATTATCGATACTATAATCTTCCTTCCGACCAGTTGAATATTTTGTTTTATTAAGACCATAAGTAATAATTTTTCCTGGATAAGAAAGACGCATTTTTTGAAGCCCTGGATCATCCGCATTTAAAATCAGTGTTGTAGACCCATCTAAAGCATTAAAAATGGCATCATAAATTAAATCAGGAGAGCCATTACGAGCTGGTTGATCTCTTGTAATATTAGTCAGTACTAAATGAGTCATTTTATTCTTACCAAAAGCTAAATGTAAATGTTTTTCATCTAATTCTAATAATAAAACATCATGTTTAAAACGTCCGAAAATATCACAGTTATTTAAAATTAAAGTGGTAATTCCTCGAATACCATTACTTCCTGAAGCATTGTAAACAACATCATATCCCGCTTCTTTTAAAATATGATAAATAAGTCCTGTTGTTGTTCCTTTACCACTTGAACCAGTCACACCAATCACATATTTCGGATAGTGAATTTTTTCCAAAATTTTTTGATTCATATTATAACTAATCGATCCTGGAAATTGAGTTCCATTTCGTCCAAAAAGTTTCCACACAAATGTTAAAAATTTATTCACTAAGATTTGTACTGCCCTTAACATAATATCACCATAAAATTATTATAACAAATTTTACATAGGAATGGAAAAAATCTTAAAAAAAGAGTACAATAAAAAAGAGGAAGAAAAATGAAAGAAAAAGAAAAGGAATATTTAAATTATTTAAAACATATCCGTTCCTATAGTGAAAATACTATTGCAAGCTATGAAAGAGATTTAACAAAATGGTTTTTCTATTTAAACCAAAACCATCTTTCTTATTTAAAAATAACCAAAGAAGAAATATGGAAATATTTAAAAAATTTAGAAGAAGAAAATCACTTAAAAAGTAGATCAATTGCTAGACATCTTGCTAGTTTAAGAAGTTTCTATGAATATTTAGAAAATGAAGAAACAATTGATACAAATCCATTTTCCATGATTCACAATCCCAAAATAAAGAAAAGCCTTCCCGATTTTTTAAATTATGAAGAAATTGAATCTTTATTTCATTTTGAAGAAGCTAAAACAGCTTGGGAAAAAGAAGAACAATTAATTTTTGAACTTTTATATGCCACTGGTATCAGAGTAAGTGAATTATCTAATATTAAATTAAAAGATATCGATCTCAAAGAAAGAAGCATTAGAATCTTTGGAAAAGGAAAAAAAGAAAGAATCGTTTATTTTGAAGAAGTTGCTCAAAAAGTTTATCAAGAATTTTTAGAAAAAAGAAGTGAACTATTAAAAAAAGGTGAGATAGATTATTTATTTGTGAATCGAAATGGCGACCAATTAAGCCGTAGTAGCATTGAACAAATCGTCAAAAAAAGAGTCGAAAAAATAGCCTTTCAACATCATCTTTCACCTCACACTTTAAGACATACTTTTGCAACTCATTTGCTTCAAAATGGTGCAGATATTAGAACTGTTCAAGAACTACTTGGCCATTCAAAATTAGGAACTACAGAAATTTATACTCATGTAACAAATGAATTTTTAAGAAAAGAATATCTTGACAAATTACCACGAAAATAAAAGATTGCTTCATAACTAAAAATATGATAAAGTGTATATAGATGAAGGAAACTTCATAAAATAAAAAGGATACGTTTGATTTGTGGGAAATCAAATGCTTCCCATGTGGTTGGCATCTGAAATCAACAAAAGTTGAAATCAGATGCTTTTTTTATTGTCAAAAAGAAAGAAAAAAGATATAATGAAGATAATAGAAAGAAGGATACAAGATGAAAAGGAAAATGATAATAATAACAAGTATCCTCCTAACAAGCATAGTCGTCTTGGGGGGGGGGTTATTTAACTAAAGAGAGAA
>CANQFE010000002.1 GCA_947598285.1 uncultured Bacilli bacterium | reverse complement strand
AAGAACAAATTTATAAAAAAACTAGATTTTATCTAGGCTAATTCATTTTTATTATTCAAAACTGTCAAAGTAGGGAGAAACTCCTATAGAAACTTCCATATAATTTAAAAAAGGCGACAAAAAGCCTTCTTTTTTTTATTGAAAGAAAGGAATAATAAAAATGAACCACTTTTCTTGTCAGTTTAAAAATTCCATGATATAATGAAACTACCAAATGGTAGTTGTTACATAAAACCGACTATGGTGATATATGGGAATCAGAACCTTGTATGGTGTAGAAAACTAATCCATTAAGTGAATTAGGATCCTAAAATACAAGTGAGATGCCCACCTGCGAGTGAGCGGGATTTTATCACACACTAACCGTTTGGTTTTTTTATATGGAGTGATGATATGTATAATCGAATTTTAAAATTAATCTCCGAAGAAGAATTAAAAAAAATAGAAAACGCAAATATTTTATTAATTGGTTTAGGTGGCGTAGGGGGCTTTGCTTTTGAAGCTTTAATTCGTTCAGGATTTCATCACATCACCGTTGTTGATAAAGATTCCTTTGAATTATCAAATTTAAATCGCCAAATTTTAGCCACAAATAAAACAATTGGCAAAGAAAAAGTCAAAATAGCTCAAAAAAGAGCCAAAATGATTTCTCCTGAAATTAAAGTAAAAGTTCTTAAAACTCATTTAAAAAAAGAAGATATCACAGATAGTTTTTTATTTTCTTATGATTATATTATTGATGCTTGTGACACTGTAGAAGTAAAAATTGAACTTATAAAAAAATGTGCCCAATTAAAGAAAAAATGTATTTCCTCCATGGGAACAGCGAATCGTATTCATCCAGAAATGTTAGAAATAATTCCTTTAAAACAAACAAGTTATGATCCTTTAGCCAAAAAAATAAGACAAGCCTTAAAAAATGAAAAAAAAGCTTTAAACACTTTAGTCGTTTGTAGTAAAGAACAACCAAGAAAAAATAAGTTTTTAGGTTCTTTGGTCCCTGTTCCAATGGCCTCTGGAGCTATTTTAATTTCCAAAGTGATTGAAGACATCATAAAATAAAGGAGTAGTCATGAAAAAAAAAGAACAGTTAAATTCAGATTTTAATCAATATATAGAAACTTTAAAATATGAAAAAAAATTAAGTGAAAATACCATCAAATCATATCAAAATGATTTATTTCTATTTCAAAAATATTTAAAAGGAAAAAATCCATTAAATGTCGAAAGAAAAGACATAGAATCCTTCTTAATTCACCAAAACCAAGATGCAAAAACTACCAAAGCTCATCGGTTTACAGTTTTACATAATTTTTATCAATTTTGCTTAGAAAATGAAAAAATGAAAAAAAACCCTTGTAATACAATTCCTATGCCTAAAATTCCTCAAAAATTACCTTTATTTTTAACTTATGAAGAAGTAGATAGATTATTAAATA
Organism: uncultured Bacilli bacterium; assembly: GCA_947598285.1. Taxonomy (GTDB): domain Bacteria; phylum Bacillota_I; class Bacilli_A; order RF39; family UBA660; genus Ventrenecus. Next base: position 59,665 of record CANQFE010000002.1, on the reverse strand, counting down.
TGCCCTTAAAAACAATCTATGATTATCGTACAAAAGCCATGTTAGAATTACTATACGCAACAGGAATGCGAATTTCTGAATTAATTTCTTTAAAATTTTCTAATATTGATTTTGCATCTGAATTAATAAGAGTAGAAGGGAAGGGCAAAAAAGAAAGAATCATTCCCTTTAACGAAACCAGTAAATACTACTTAGAACTTTATCTTGATGAATATAGACCTCAACTGATAAAGCATCAAAAAAATCCCGACGAAATCTTTTTAAATAATCGTGGAACTAAAATAACAAGACAAGGTCTTTTTAAACTATTAAAAAAAGTCTGTGAGGAAACAGGAATCAAAAAAGAAATTAGTCCTCATGTTTTAAGACATTCTTTCGCCACTCATTTACTTCAAAATGGTGCTGATTTAAGAGTTATTCAAGAATTATTAGGTCACAGTAGTATTTCCACAACTCAAATTTATACTCATTTAAGTAAAGAAGAAATAAAAAAAGAATATGACGAATCACATCCAAGAAAAAGAAAAGAAAAGGAATGAAAAAAATCATCATTCCTTAGAAAATTAACAATTTCTGTTATTTCTTTGTTCTTCATTTCTAGAATTAGAACGTTTTTCATTTCTGTTTTCATTACGTTTTTCGCTTCTAGAATTAGAACGTTTTTGATTTTCTTGTCTTTTCATACTCTTTTTACCTCCCACTAGTATTATGAGTGATAAAATGAAAAAAGATACCTATTTTTGTTGCCAATGTTTGGTATTTTTAGTACAATAAACAAAGAGGGATCAAAATGCAAAAAAGAAAATATTATATCCTTTATTTAAATCAAAAAGGCATCGTAAATATTCTTTCTGGACCATATTCTGATATTACTGAAATAGATTTAATAACTTTAAATGCAACCAAAAAAGAATGGCAAGAAAGCCACCCCGAACTTGAAAAAGCCAAAGATATTTTTATCGCACGAATAACCTATAATAAAAGTAAGAAAAATTATGCGATGAAAGATTATGAAGTTCTTTTTAAATGTGAAAATAAAATTGCTATCTATTCAAAATTAGAAGAATTACTAAAAACTTTAGCCTTAGAAAGACTTCAAAAAACCAAAGATGAAAACTTATCAATTCGTTTAAATTCGCAGAGTATTTACCAAAAAGAATTATTACAGCTAATCACTAGAATTCTTTTCTCGAATCTCACATATTTAAATCAATTTACGTCTAAATTATACTCTGAAGAAATGAAAAATTATTTTTGGAATTATTATAAAGATAGTTCAAACACATTGTATCAAAACAAAATATTAAAAAGTATGGAAGATTATAAAACTGTTCGTTATGAAATCTTGATTTTATTAAAAATTTTAAATCATCAACCATTAGAGAAAAAATATCGAGAAAATTATTTATATTCTAGTTTAATATTTGATTATATTTATGATTTTCCGATAAATATTGACGAAGCTGGATTAGAAGAGAAAGATTTTATGCCGATATCTATCAAAGAAGAACAGAAAAAACTAAATCAAATATTAATGAGTCCATTTGATTCTCATGAAATTCAAACTTTATATGATATTGGTGGAGTAGAGAATGTTTTAAACACAATGAATACAAATGATTTATATAATTCAACGAAAGAAGATTTACTTCGTTTAGGCTTATATTCTTCTACTGAATATTTTGAGCAAGAAAGAATGAAAAAAAGAAAATAACATAAAATGTACTAGGTGATTTTATGTCTTTTTTGACTCCTTTTCTCATTACTTCTATTGCCGGATTATCAACCGTATTAGGTTCAATTGTCATCTTTTTTCGCTGGCCAAGAGAAAAAGTAAACCAATTTATTACTTTCGCGCTTAGTTTTTCCCTAACCATTATGATTGGCATATCTATTAGTGAATTACTTCCTGAAGCAAGTTTTACCATCTTAACAGAATATAAACTAGCAAAAGGTATCTTTTTTTCTTTTGTAGCGTTTCTTTTTGGTATCTTTTCAGTTTATCTAATTCACCAAAAAATAGAGAAGAGAAAAAGAAAAAATCAAGATTTATATCGTTTAGGAATCTTATCTATGCTAGCTCTTATGCTTCACAATTTTCCCGAAGGAATTGTCACTTTTCTTAGTAGTTACCAAAATTTATATTTAGGATTAAAAATTAGCCTTGCAATTATGCTTCATAATATTCCCGAAGGAATTAGTATCGCAGTTCCTCTTTATTATGCCACAGGCTCTAAAAAAGAAGCCATTAAAATGACTTTTTTCTCTGGTTTAGCCGAACCTTTAGGCGCTTTACTAGCTTTTATTTTCTTAAAAAATTGGATCACCAATACTATGATAAGTTTCATTTTGATTTTTGTCGCAGGTCTTATGATTACATTATCAATTCATGAATTATTACCAAAAGCTTTAGACTATCACGAAAACAAACATATTTTATTAGGCTGTGGAGTAGGGATAATTCTTCTTTTTCTAAATCATTTTCTTTTTTAAAAACAAACAATTGTATTTATGAAAATGAAAAAATAAAATAAATTACAAAAAATAAAAATATTTTTTTAATCTCTCTTTTATGAAAGAAAACAAAAAAGAAAAGAGGAGAGGAAAAAACTTTTCATTTCATTTTTATTGGTTAACATAATATATATTATGCAATTTATAAATTTATAAAAGAAATGAACATTAAAGACATAGAAATCAAAAATAACTAAACACCAAGAAACAATCATATAATTTCTATATAACAATTTGATTCATAATTAACTTCTGCAAAGATTCTTTCTAATAATTTATAAAATATCTTTCAAATTAGAAACCTTTCTAATTTGCATCGAAAAGAAAAAAGATGAGTAGTTCTTCATCTAAATTCAAATTGTATCCCTTCTCTTTTTTACATAAAAAGAGGGGAGTAATATATTAAAAAAGGAACTATTTATCATTAGTTCCAACAACAGATCCTCTAGACTCAATTTCGGCAATTTTCTCAAAAATTTCAGCTGCATTTGAATCATCAATTTTAGTATATCCAAGTTCCTTTAAAGCTTGAATTCGAATTGTATTTAATTGTTGTGTACGAGATAATTTTTCTTCTTTTTGTTTTTCAATTTCTTGAACAAAACGACGATGTGATTCAGTTAATTTACTTCGAGAGGCTCCCCCATTATTATAAAGCGTTAGGGCAGAGTAAAGGATTCCTTCAAAAATAAATTGTTTATCCTCATTAAATTGATACTCTTCTGGATTAGTAAACCCACAAGCTTTAGACATATAACCAAAAATATATTTAATTTCTGGAACATTATCCATCGATTGTAACATATGATACAAATAAAGGAATGCCGAGTAATTCTCTTCTTTCTTGCGATCCTCCCCTAACTTTTCTTTCATTAAGTTAGCAATATCAGTTAATAAAGATTGTGCATCTTTTGATAAATCTTTTAAATCAAGATAAGACTCTCCTCCACCAGCATTCTTAAGATTTTGATTTAAACGATTTTCGACACTCATTAAATAATCAGTCGTAACTTTAATATTTTCTAGCGTACTCTCCCCTTCTTCAGAAATATCTAACAATTTTAGTAATAATATTTTTTTCTCTTTTGGCCATTTGCTTAAATCTTCTAACTCTAAATAGTTATAGACCATTTGTCGAGATACCCCTAAATATTTTGCTAGTCTTACTTTTGAAATCCCCAATTCTTGTAATAAATCATTTAATTTATTCATTTTCATGCCCTACTCTTTCTACCATTTACATTTTAATTATATACGTATTAACACTTTTATGTCAAGTAAAATGTATAATTATTTTATTTTTCTTGCAATTTTCTTACTTTTTTGTATCAGATTCTGGTTCTGAATCACTCAAATACCATAATTTTTGATTATTTTTATAAACTTCTTTTATAATTCCACTTCCCAAGCACTCTTCACCATCATAAAAGACACAAAATTGTCCCGGAGTGACCGCTTTTACCTTTGAAGGATAAGAAACTTTTACTTCTTCCTCACTGATATAAGTAATCGTAACTGGATAATCTTCTCCACGATAACGAAATTTCGCACTGCAATGAGAAGGACGTTTATCACCAATAAAATGAACTTGCTCTAAAAGGCATGAATCACTATATAGATAAGACAAATCATCATCAAAAGAAACATATAATTCATTTTTAGAAACATTTTTTCCACAAACATAATGTCGATTTTGATATCCGGAAACTCCAATATGTCTGCGCTGACCAATCGTATAATTCATAAGACCAGTATGTCTTCCAATCACTTTTCCTGTTTTGACATCAATAATATTGCCAGGATTAGGTTGAAAATAATTTTGAAGAAATTCTTGATAATGCCGTTCGCCAATAAAGCAAATGCCTGTTGAATCTTTTTTTGCTGCCACATTAAGACCAATTTTTTGGGCAATTTTACGAACTTCCTCTTTTGTAAGATCCCCTACTGGAAATAAAACATCTTGAATTTGCTCTTGAGAAAGTTGGGAAAGAAAATAAGTTTGATCTTTATTTGGATCAATTCCCCTTAGTAGATGAGTGCCCTTTCTTCGTGCATAATGCCCAGTTGCAATATAATCAGCACCTAATTTTTTTGCTTCTTTTTGAAAAGAATCAAACTTAATATATTTATTACATAAAACATCAGGATTAGGAGTTCTCCCCTTTTTTAATTCCTCCAAAAAATAAGTAAAAACATGATCCCAATATTCTTTTACAAAATCAACCCGATGCAAAGGAATGCCTAAAATTTCACAGGTTTTCTTAGCATCATTATAATCTTGTTCTTGGGGGCATATTGCTTCATTTAACGTAGGATTCCCTAAAACATCATGATTAGCAAAAGCGTCCCAATTACGCATAAATAAACCTTCTACTTCATATCCTTGTTGCAAAAGCAAATACGCACTTACAGCAGAGTCCACTCCACCACTCATTCCAACAATCACTTTTTTCGACATAATAGGCCTCCATTTCCCCTATTATATCAAAGTTTAAACAAGAAGAAAACGAAAAAAGATAAGAATTTTATGACCTAGAAAATAAATTCCTAAATCAGAAAGAAAAACTACTAAAATAACAATTCCACAAGCCTTTAATATACGTCCTAAAAAATGACTTGGATCCGTTTTATAAAGAAATTTGCCAATCATTCTTCGTGCAATTTCTAAACATTTCATAAAATAAAAAAGTAGAAATACAAAATAAACACCTTTGGTAACAAGAAAGAAAAGAATTGCAAAACAAAATCCAGAAAAAGAATAAGTCATACTAAAAAGACCAATAATAAGACCTAAACTAATTCCTTCAAAAAAAATGAAAGCGCATAAAAAAGCAATGCCAATTCCAAAAAATGAAAAAAACAAAGCAATCACTAAAAAAAAGAAATGCAAAAATAAATAAGAAAAATGACCATTCATAAAATTTTGTGAAAAATAAAGAACATTTTCTTTTAAATAAGAAAAATTGGCCAAACTAAGAAAAAAACCGACCGCGACTCCAAGCAAAACTAATACACTTAAAAACAAAAGAACATACTTCTTTTTTTTAAGATACAATTTTAATTGTTTCATTCCTCTTCCCTCATTAAATTCTATTTACAAAAGAGTAAATTTATGATTAAATAGAAAAAGAAATGAAGGTGTATGATGAATCCTAAAGTAAGAAAAATTGTGACTTGGATTACACTTCTTGTCATGGTCTTTGGAATATTAGCAGGAATTCTTGCTTATGTTCTATAAAATGGTAATTTTCTTAACAAGAATTACCATTTTTATTTAGAAAAAATAGCCCATACTATTATCAGGGTGATAAAATGAAAAAGTTATGGACAATTTTAATTCTCCTTTTTCTCTTTCCAATTTATGTAAATGCTTACTCCAGCGAAGTTATCTTGGGAGGAGAAAATATTGGAATTCATATTGATACTCCAGGAGTAATGATAATTGGTTTTTATAAAGTAAATGGTGAATTTCAAAAAGGTTATCCTGAAATGAAAGCCGGAGATTACATCATTGAAGTAAATGAAAATAAAATCAATACAATAAATGATTTAACCGCTCAAATTGAAAAAAATGTAACAACAGAAAACATTATTTTAACAATTAAAAGAAATGAAGAAACATTTAAAACATCTCTTTCAATAGTAAAAAGTGATGGAGTTTATAAAACCGGCCTTTATGTAAAAGATGGCGTCACAGGAATTGGTACTCTTTCCTATATTGATCCTGAAACAAAAATTTATGGTGCTTTAGGCCATGAAATATTAGAAAGCACAACATCACAAATAGTTGAAGTTCGAACAGGAAATATCTATGAAAGTACCGTCACTGGAATTCGAAAAAGTGAAAATGGTACAGCCGGTGAAAAAAATGCTAATTTTAATTACAATCATATTTTTGGCAATATTAAAAATAATACAAATCATGGTATCTTTGGAATATATAATGAGACAATAACCCAAAAAACAATTCCAGTCGGTTCCAAAGATGATGTAAAACTAGGGAACGCTGAACTTTACACGGTCTTAAAAGGAAAGCAGAAAGAAGCTTTTCAAATTGAAATTACCAAAATACAAGAAAACAATGATATCAAAAATATTACTTTTACAATTAAAGATGAAGAATTAATTCAAAAAACAGGTGGCATTGTTCAAGGCATGAGCGGTTCTCCAATTGTTCAAAACGGAAAATTAATTGGTGCCGTGACTCATGTCATTGTCGATAATCCATATATGGGTTATGCGATCTTTATCACTACAATGTTAGAACAAGGAGACAAAATAATAACTGAGTAATGAACTCAGTTATTTTAATTTCTTTTGATCATAGACTAATTTAAGAATATCAGATGTAGAAATTTCCATCGCACGAACATCATCACTGTTTCCTAATTTTTCAGCATATTCTCTTATTTTATTTTGTAATTCTAATAATTTTCCATAATTTTCTTCAAGAAATCCAGGAAATTCAGGACTTGCTAATTGATTCATACTATTTTTTGATTCAACTGTAGCATATGGATAAATAAGGTCAATTGGACGATTTTTACTACGTGTACTTAAAATATCAAGACCATCAGGATCAATAGTAACAATTACAGAATCAGAAGCATTACCAACCACATAATCAAATCCTAATTCAATTTGGGTAAATTCACCATAAGAATCAGTTCCAATTGTCGCGTCACAAACAGTATTTTTTTGTAACATTCTTTTTGAATTCCAAGCTTTTTTAGCTTTGGCATTATAAATGGTTAATCCTTTTAATTCAGAAGCTAAAAACCAAATTTTATCTCCTTCATGTGATTCAATCCTACTAATATTTTCAAATGAATTAATCATTGTTGCCCCTTTTGTAGAAACTTGATAATGATAAAAATTGATAGTTTCATCCATACCCATTGTTGTAACAATTAAATCATTTCTTGTAATTGCTCTAACTTCACGAATATTTTGAAGACGAATAATATCATTTCCAGTCATTTTATCACTAATCACATCGATAGTATAAGTTTCTCCTGTTTCTTTTTGAGCTGAAATAACAGAATTATTAATTCTTTTCGATTCTAATTCTTTTTCTTTTTTCTCTTCTTTATTGATTGAATATCTTGCTTGTGTATAATTACCTATTAATTCCATAAGTAATTTTCCCCCTTTCAATGTGTTACTATTTTACACTATTTTTTAAAAAAGTCAAGTATAAATGATAAAAAAGCGAACAAAAAACTGATTTTTCATCAGTTTTCTTTAATATTGACGTCCAAAATAAATCGAATATTTAGCCTTTTTTCCACAGACAATGCAAGTACCATCTTGGATTTCCTCTTTAATACAACGACTTTTTAAACCAGTATCATCTTTAATTTGATTTTCACAAGCTTCTTCACCACACCAAGTTGTTAAAATAAATCCTGATTTTTCTTTGGCAATTTTTTGAAATTCTTGATAATCATTTGTTTCATAAATCATGGAATCACGTCTTTTTAAAGCTCGATCATACATATCTTGCTGAATTTTTGGCAAAAGTTCTTTTATTTTATTAGCCACTTCATTAAGTGGTACTATAATTTTTTCTAAAGTATCTCTTCGAACCAAAGTTGCCACATTTTGTTCTAAATCGCGAAGCCCAATTTCAACGCGAATTGGAATTCCTTTTACTTCCGCATCTGCAAACTTAAAGCCAGGTGATTTATCACTTTGATCAATATCATAAGTAATTCCTTCTAAATCACTTGTAATATGAGTAATTTCATTCATAATTTCTTCAGTACACTGAATAGGAATAAAGCGTACCTTAATTGGCGCAATATTAGGAGGTAATACCAAACCATGATTATCGCTATGCGTCATAATGACCCCACCAATCATTCGTGTCGTACAACCCCAACTTGTCTGAAAAGGTGTTTTTTTCGTGTTATCTTCATCTAAAAATTCAATGCCAAAAGCCTTGGCAAAACCATCACCAAAATAATGGCTAGTCCCATTTTGTAAAGCCACTCCATCATACATCATAGCTTCAATCGTATAAGTTTCTTGAGCTCCAGCAAATTTTTCTTTTTCGGTTTTTCTTCCTACTAAAACAGGTAAAGCTAAATAATTCCTTTGAAAATCTTCATAAACTTTTAGCATTCTTAAAGTTTCTGATCTCGCTTCTTCGGCAGTTCTATGCATAGTATGTCCTTCTTGCCATAAAATTTCCCTACTTCTTAAAAATGGTCGAGTCGTTTTTTCCCAACGGACAATCGTACACCACTGATTATATAAAAGAGGTAAATCACGATAAGAATGAATAATATTCTTAAAATGTTCACAGAAAAGAACTTCACTTGTTGGTCTAACACACATTCTTTCTTCTAATTTAGTGTCACCTCCATGAGTTACCCAAGCAACTTCTGGAGCAAAACCATTCACATGATCTTTTTCAACATTTAGTAAAGATTCTGGAATAAACATAGGCATTTGAACATTTTGATGACCCAATTTTTTAAATTCAGTATCTAATACATTTACCATATTTTCCCAAATAGCATAACCATAAGGGCGAATAATCATACTTCCTTTTACACTACTATAGGAAACAAGATCTGCTTCTCTTACAACATCAGTATACCAATCAGCAAAATTGGTATCTCGATCAGTAATTTTTGTCACTAATTTAGCCATTTTTATTCCTCCCCATCAGTAAGTTTAAAATCCTCTAACTTTCCATCTTCACCTAAAATTTTATTAACTTGTTTAGTCGCGTGATCTAATTTTTCTTGACATAATTTAAGTAAATTCATCGCATCTGTATATTTAGTAATAGCTTCTTCCAACGGAATATTACCACTTTCTAAATCTTTCACAATAAGTTCTAAATCTTTCAAAGCATTTTCAAATGTAATCTCTTTCATTTTATAATCTCCTTTACTTCTACACTAATACTTCCTTTGCTAAAATCTATATTTAACTCATCTTTTACTTTTAAAACATGACTATCTTTAATAATATGTCCATCTTTTTTAACGACTGAATATCCTTTTTCTAAAATATTTAAAGGATTTACCAACTTTAAAGTTTGCACCATAAGTTGAAAATCATGATACTTTAAAGAGAAAATTCGATTTATGTTTTTAAGAAGCAAAACTTGATAATTTTTGACATCCTTTTCCTTTTGCTCATAAAGAGTTTGAGGATTTTGTAAAACATAACTAGATTCAATATGATCTAACATCATTTTTCTTTGTACTAAGTATTGTTTCAAAGCTTGATGTAAATTTTCCTCTAAACCATCTAATTTTTGAATTTGGTTTTCATAAATAATCATTGGATGAGAAAGCACATAACTTTCTTCTAATTTTTTTAATTCCAAAGAAGCTTCTTTTAACTTTATTTCCAAAAAAGATGCAAGTTTTAATTCAATAGTATGAAATGTCTTTTTCACCTCATCAATCGTTGGCACAGCCATCTCAGCAGCTCCTGTCGGGGTTGGCGCGCGCTTATCGGCCACAAAATCAGCGATCGTAACATCTACTTCATGTCCCACGGCACTGATAACAGGGACTTTTGATTCAAAAATAGCTCGAGCAACAATTTCTTCATTAAAAGCCCACAAATCTTCAATGGAACCTCCCCCTCTTCCAACAATTAAAAGATCTAAATCATAATTTTGAGCTATCTTTATTTTTTCTGCAACATCTTTACTAGCCGAAGCGCCTTGAACTAATGATGGAAATAAAATGGTTTCACAAATAGGATATCTTCTTTCAATCGTACTTAATATATCTTTAATCGCAGCTCCTGTAGAAGCCGTTACAATTCCTATTTTCGTAGGATACTTAGGAATTACTTTTTTATGAGCTGGATCAAAAAGTCCTTCCAAAGCTAATTTTTTCTTTAATTTTTCAAATTCAATATAAAGATTACCAAGTCCATCTTGCTCCATTTTATCAACATAAATTTGATAATTTCCTCCCGCAGGATAAACACTGACTCGTCCAGTTACCAAAACATTCATCCCATCCTCTGGAACAAAACCCAAAGAAGATGCTGCACTTCGAAACATAATCGCACTAATTCGAGACTCATCATCTTTTAACGTAAAATAAAGATGGCCCGAAGTATGATGCTTAAAATTACTAATCTCTCCCTTTAAATAAATTTTTTTTAAATAGGCGCTATTATCAAACATCAATTTAATCCACTGATTAATTTGGGAAACAGTACAATATTCTTGATTCATATCACTAACCCTTTTTCTATTCTTTTACATAGCGATCTAAAGCAGCATTAATCATTTTAGCAAGATCTTCTTCGGTATAATTTTTTGCTAGTTCGACTGCTTCATTAATCACAACAATCGGTGGCGTATCCATATATTTTAATTCATAAAAAGCCATTCGTAAAATTGCCGCGCCTGTTTTGTCAAGTCGCTTAATATCCCAATTAATAAGGTAATGATTTGCAAGACGATCGATTTCCTCTTGAGTCGTTTCCACACCATACAAAACATCTTTCACAAATTCATTATCCATCGGTGAATTTTCTTTTCTAATTTCTTCAATATCATATGGAATATGATTTTGTTTTAAAATATCGATTTGATATAAACAAGTCATAATAATTTTTCTTGCTTCGCTGCGACTTAACATACTTCTCACCTACACGATTATTGTATCAAAAAAAAACTGTAAATACTAGGCTTTTTTACAGTTTTTGATTTGTTTTAGAAAGAAGCAATTTTTCTGATTTTAAATGATCACTTGATAAAGGAAGAAAAGTATCAATCACCCACTGATAGCATGGCATAAGAAGAAGAAAACCACTTAATTCTTGTAAAGTGTCCATATCATTTTCAAAAATAGCTTCATGAACAAAATGAATAAAAAGTTTCGTTCTTTTATACGTTTTTAAAATCACTTGAGCATCAACATTTCTTGGAAAATATTCATAAAGTGTCACATAACGATATTTCTCATTATGTTTACCAATTATGACCGAATATTCAACAATATTTTTAATGTCAAAAGACTCTTCCACAAGCTTTTCTTTTCTAAGATGATTCCAAATAGCTAAGAAAGTTTTAGAATCACAAAGATGATATAACTCTAAAAAATAAGAAATTTTTTGCTTTTTTTCCTTTTCCTCTAAAAAAAGATTTACTAAATCTTTAATGACTATAAAATCTTTTGTTTTTGGTTCTACTCCTAAAAACCAGTATCTATTCATATTTGAAAACCATCACCTTAGTATATAATATGTTTATTTATTGACTTCATTCGTTAATTCATAAAGAATATTTAATGCTTCTATAGGCGTTAAACGAAGTGGATCAATTTCTTTTAATTTAGTTCGTAATTCATCTTCTTTTGTTTCTTCAAAGTCCATCACAAACTGAATTTGTTCTTCTTTTTTCTCTTTTGTTTTTTTCTTTTCAAAATCATCAAGCAAAGACTGTGCTTTTAAAATAACTTCATCTGGTAAACCAGCAATCTTAGCAACATGTATTCCATAACTTTTATCAACCGCACCATTTTTAATTTTATGAAGGAAAGTTAATTTTCCATTTTCTTCTATAGCACTCACATGAACATTTTTAATAAAAGGAATTTTGGCTTCCATCGTTGTAAGTTCATGATAATGAGTCGAGAAAAGCGTTTTCGCCCCAATTTTTACAGAAACATATTCCAAAATAGCCGCGGCTAAACTCATTCCATCATAAGTAGCAGTTCCTCTTCCTAATTCATCAAATAAAATTAAACTATTTTCCGTTGCATGACAAATAGCATTTTTCGCTTCTTTCATTTCCACCATAAAAGTAGATTCACCACTTACCAAATCATCAGAAGCACCAATTCGCGTAAATATTTTATCGATAATAGGTAAATTAGCTTTCGAAGCTGGCACAAAAGAACCCATTTGAGCTAAAATAATAATAATTGCCAGCTGTCTCATATAAGTTGATTTTCCACTCATATTAGGTCCTGTGATTAACAAAGTATGAATCGAATTATCCATCACACAATCATTAGCCACATATTCAAAATTACTAACTTTTTCAATGACTGGATGACGACCATCTTTAATTTCAATTTGATGTTCTTCGTTCAATGTTGGTCTTACAAAATGATATTCTTCGGCACAAACAGCAAGTGAAGCTAAAGCATCAATCTCGGCAATCAGAGAAGCCGTATTTTTTAAAGAAAGCAATTCTTTTTTTAAAGTTTCTCGAATCTCACAAAATAATTCATACTCTAAATCAATAATTTTCTCTTCAGCATTCAAAATTAATGCTTCTTTTTCTTTTAACTCAGGACTAATAAATCGTTCACAATTAGTAAGAGTCTGTCTTCTTTCCCAATGAAAATTTTCAGAAACATTAGCAATCTGGCCCTTAGATATTTCAATAAAATAGCCAAAAACTTTATTAAAGCCAACTTTTAAATTTTTAATTCCTGTTTCTTCTTTTAGTTTATTTTCAATCCCAGCAATAAAATCTTTTCCTCCACTTCGAATTTCTTTTAACTCATCTAATTCTGCATTATACCCTTCTTTAATTAAATACCCTTCTTTTAAAGTAACAGGAGGATTTTCATAGATTGCTCTTTCTAATAACTCATAAATTTCTTGATGAGTTTTTAAAGGAAGAGAAAATCCTAGTTTATCAATTACATCTTTTATTTTTGGAAGTTCTTTTAAACTAACTTTTAACTGTAATAAATCTCTTGCATTTAAAGAACCACAAGCAATTTTTCCACACAATCTTTCCATATCATAAATTTGATATAAAGAATTTCGAAGTTCATCTTTTAAAATAAATTCATTATTTAATGTTTCAATTTTTTGATATCTTTCCTCAATCAGTTCCTTATTCTTTAAAGGATTCATAAGCCAATCTTTTAATTTTCGAGAACCCATGCTTGTTTTTGTTTTATCAATAAGCCATAATAAAGAATAGGTTCTTTCTTTTAATCGCAAAGTTTCAATTAATTCCAAATTTCGAACAGTATGAACATCCATTTCAAGATAATCATCAGGAATAATGATTTGAGCTTTCTGCATATGACTTAAGTCTTTTAATTCTTTCACAACTAAATAATATAAAAGATGTTTCAATGAATGAATCATATGTTCTTCTAGAATATCTTCATAGATTGTTTCATATTGTTCTTCCAATTCTTCACTCGAAAAAGAAACTTCCAACCCATACGTTCCTTTTAAAGAAAGAAAAAACTCTAAATCTTCCTTTGATTTTAAGACAATTTCTAATATTCCTAAATTTAAAATAGTACTAATTAACTTCTCTTTTTGATGAGGCAAAAGTGAAACATAAATATTTCCAGTGGAAATATCCGCATAGCTAATGACATAAAGGTAAGAATAATCAAGCACAGAAGCAATGTAATGATTATCATGTTCATTTAATAATTCTAAATCAACAACCGTTCCTTTGCTGATCACTTGGGTAACTCCTCTTTGAACCATACCCTTCGTGCCTTTAGGATCTTCTAATTGATCACAAATAGCAACACGATACCCTTGACTAACTAGCTTCTCAATATAGGGTTTCACAGCATGAAAAGGAACCCCACACATTGGTACTCGTTCTTCAAGACCGGCATTCTTTCCAGTTAAAGTAAGTTCTAAAACTCGAGAAGCAATCTCACCATCTTCAAAAAATAATTCATAAAAATCACCAACTCGATAAAATAATAATTCATTTTCATAATCTTTTTTAATTTCCAAATATTGTTTCATCATTGGGCTAAGTTTTTCAATATCTACTTCACTACGTTTCATGTTACCACCTGACCATTTTATTATAACACGTATCTCATAAATTAGTAACTGATATCTTTTTGAAATATGATTTTTAATTTTTGTGATGAACTATTTCTTAAAAAATGGGAAATAGCATTCAGAATACATCTTGAATTATGCTCGATTAGTTGAATATTTTTATTTAATTTATAAGTTCTAATTCCTTCTATCAAACCTACGGCACCAATACTGATTAAATCATTCATTTCATAGCCAGAGTCTTCAAATTGTTTGGCAAAAAAATTGACCAACCAAAGGTTATGTTCGATTAACTTACTAAAAGCTATTTGGTCTCCTTTTTGGATACGCATCACACAATTTTGTTCCTCTTCCATAGACATTGGTGATGGAAGTAAAACATTATTTTCAGTCAAAAAACATTCATGATATTCTTTAGATAATTGTAATTTTTCTAAACTCCAATAATTAGGCGCAAGAAAAACTTTTAAATTATATTTCCATTCTAGATTCATATAAAAACCTTTCTTTTGATTTTTTATTATAGCATTTGCCATTTTATTTGTTAAGTTAAAACTTTACATCTTTTTTTAAATTTAAGGAATCCGAATAAGTAACAATAGAATGAGCTTTTAGGGTGTCCGTAATACATTCATTTGAAATCACAAGTCTATATTCTAAATCCTCATTACTTATGTTTAATAATACAATCGAAAGATTATCATCTTTTATACCCGCAACACCTAATAAATCTGGACGATAAAAATTCATTTTGCATATTTTCATATCAGGTGGAAAATAACGAGCAATGTGACCTAAATAATAATAAATTGGTGTTTTAATAAAAGATGTGCCTGATTGATTTAATATGATTGGACTTTTACAATACTCTTCGATTTTCCTAGGTCCTCCATTATTATCTAATAATATATTCCAATCAATATAGCCATTACAGCCATGTGTCATATCAAAAATAAGATCTACAAGATAATATTCAGCATCCTTTAACCATTCTTCTTCTTGATAAGGGGAAAAACCACAGCACCCTTCCGTATGAAGAAGTAGTAAATTTGGATTTTCTTCTCGAATTAATGCTAAATTATCAGCATGAATTCCATTATAATTATGAAAAGCAACCCCTTTTATTTTGGGATTATCCAGATCGAATTCTTTTACAATGCGATATAAATTTTCTTTATTATGATCCCATAGAAGAATATTGGTTTGAGAATTTTTTAACTCTTCACTAAGAATTTCTAAAAATTCTTTTTGTTCAGAAATCGTAAAAAGACATGATTCCCAAGGTTGATTGGCATATGGCTCATTTTGAATGGTAAGAAAAGGAAGAAAAATTCCTTCTTTTTCATAGCTTTTTAAAAAATGAATTAAGTATTTAGCATAATCATGATAATACTCTTTTAAAAGATGTCCACCATTTTTTAAAGACTCATTACTTTTCCAACAAGCAGGAGGACTCCAAGGACTTGCAACTAAAGTAAGTGTTTTTCTTTGTTGAATTCTTTTTAAAAAAGGAAGAATAAACTTTTGATCATTTTCAATAGAAAAACCATTTTGATCGGTAAGATAAGTATAATCACTTAAAGAAAAATCATTAGAACCAATTGCAATGCGACCTAATTGATAATTTAATCCTTGTTCTCCATAGTAAGCATTTAAAAACTCTTCTTGCTCTTTTAAAGGTAATTGTTGAAATAAATAAGCTGAAACTTCAGTAATACTTCCACCCATACCTAACCATTTTTGACTTGTTTTATCTGGATACACTTCAATAATATTCCATTCTTCATTGAGATAAGTTGTCGCGCTGACATCACTTTCTTCCCAATACATGTGATTTAAAATATTTGTTTCGATTTTCTTCATATTAATTTTTCCATTCCTTCTTAATTTCTATGATTATTTTAAAATGTCCCAAAGAAAAAAGCAATGAAAATTAAAAAAATAGCTTATTTTATCACTTCATCCGTAATAAAATAACAATCAGGATATTCCTTTATAGTTTTTTCAAAATGATGAATTCCATAAAGAAATATCTGAATCTTTTGATCTTTAAAATAACGAACCAAAAGAGGCGTCACCACATCTTCTAATAAACAAATAAAATCATACTCTTGATAAGATTCTTCACTATTAAATACATAATTTAAAACACCGACAGGATATTTGGAAGAAAGAGATTTCATTTTTTTTATAACTGATCGAAAAAAACTCATAAGATAAATTTGTTTTTGAGGATATTGATCTAAAACTGAAAGAAATCCTGAAACATCAAAATTATGTTCTTTAATTTCAAATAAAAAAATTTTATCACCTGATAAACTTAAAACTTCTTCTAAGCGAGGAAGATGATATTTCTTTTTTAAATCTTGATAGTTAGAAAAAGAAATAATATTTTCATCAATCACTGGATTATGATGAATCACAAAAACATGATCTTTTGTTGTTCTAACATCACATTCAAAACCGACATAATTTTCATTTTTGAAAGCCAAAGAAAATGCTTCTAAAGAATTTTCTTTCACTCCTTTTTCTTTTAAACCACGATGGGCAATTAATTTTTTCATACTATAGTGTATGATTATTTTTTCTTAGGAAAACCAATGACAATCACTTTATAAAAAAATAAAATCAGAAGAAGACATACTCCTCCAACATAATATTTCAAATGAGGAATTTCTTTTTCTTCATCAAATTCTTCTTTTTGAGGAGAAAAGACCATTGCCTCTTCTTCTTTTTCAAGATAAAAAGTATAAATTTCTTTAGAACCATCTTGATTGGTAACTTCTAAAGTAGCAACATTTTCCTTTCCTTCAGCATATTCTTCTTGGAATATTTGAGCCTGACTCGAAGAATCATTTAAAGTATAATTTAATAAAAGTTTCTCTTCGCCCTCATCAAGGATAACTGAATAAATATTATTATTGGTTTCAAATTTACGAGATAAAGTTCCATTTAAAACTTCTAAATCCAAAATAGATTGAGCGGATACTTGCCAAGGAAAAAGAAGCAGAAGAAAAAGAAAATATTTTTTCATGAAAATTCACCTATTGGTAGTATGAACAAAGAAAAAGAAAATTATTCTAAATCATTTTGGCAAGAATTTCATTCATTACATAAATTTTATCATCAGAAATAGCTAAATATCCTTTTTTCAAAGTCAAATCTTTTTGTTTTAAAAGAGGCGTGAGAGGATAAGCATCACTCATTTTGATTTGATATTTTTTTTCAAATTCAGCCACATTAATTCCTTTTAATTTACGTAATCCAAGCATAACTTCATGATCCATTTTTTCTTTTTGATCTAAAATTTGACTTTCTCCTTTTCGATTTCCCTTTAAATAAGCAAAAAGATTTTTCGTATTCGTATAACGAACATTCCCTAAATATCCTGAAGCAGACAAGCCAAATCCATAATACTCTTCATTATTCCAATAAGTTAAATTATGACGAGATTCTTTCCCTTTTTTAGCAAAATTGCTAACCTCATAATGAAGATATCCTTTTCTTTTTAAAGTAGCACAGATCGTATCATACATCTTCCTATCGATTTCTTCTTGGATTGGTTTAATATGTTGATGAGCAAGAATAGTATGAGGTTCAATCATTAAACTATAAGTACTAATATGATCTGGTTTTAACTTTAAAAACAAGCGAAGATCATCTTTCACCATTTTTAAACTTTCTTTAGAAATAGCATAGATTAAATCTAAATTAACATTAGAAAATCCATAACTTCGAATTTTTTTCATTTTTTCTTTAGCATCTTGAAAACTATGATTTCGACCAAGCAAACACAAATTTTGATCTTGAAAAGATTCAATTCCAATACTTAAACGATTCACTTTATTTTTCTTTAACACTTTTAATAAATCATCGGTAATATCTTCTAGATTACATTCAAAAGTAACTTCACAAAAAGAAGCTCGTTTGAATTTTTTAATGAAATAAAATAAATAATCAATTTCTTTGCAAGATAAAGAAGAAGGAGTTCCCCCACCAATATAAATACTTTGCACTTCTTCTCCCATATAAACATCATCTATTTCTTCTTTTAAAGCCTTTAAATAAGCATAAGACCACTTAGGATAATAAAATACTTTACAAAAATCACAATAAGAACAAATAGACTTACAAAAAGGAATATGAATATAAACAGCCTTCATTATAATCCTCTTTGAACTGATGATAATCTATTTATGGATTCTTCCCTTAAATAATCTTTTAATTGTTGAAACTCTGAGCGTAAATCATCAGGACAATGATTCCGTAAAGTTTGATCCCTATAAAAAGATTGTGAAAAAGATAAAGCATATTTAATGTGATAATTTAAAACAATTCGCCAATCTTCTTCGGTATAACGATTAATTTTTTTCTGACTACTCACTAATTTTTTATAATCACCATCATTAATTTCGCCTAAAACAAGTAAATATTCATCTTTTCCCTTTTTTGCAGCTGCATTAAGTTTTAAAATATATTCTCTTGCTTTCTTTCTGCGCTGTAAAACATCTTCTTTTTTATGAGAAACTGAAAAAAATAAATAATCAAGAGCTTGCTTACTTAAATAATTTGTAAAAGAAAATAAATTTTTTTGAAGGATAGTGATATCACTTGTAGAAGGATAAAAAGTAAAGTAAGCAAGATCATCAAGTGACAAACGGAATGTTAAAACAAAAGAAATCCAAAAATTAATATTCTTTTTTAAATAACTAATTGCCTTTTTTTCTTCTTCAGTTAAATTTCGTTGATCAAATAAATGCTCTGTAGAAGGATGAAGCAAATTTTGTTCTCGATATTTTCGAATTTTTTGAATTCCTTCTTCACCTATCAAAAAGGAAACCAAATCACGATTCATTGTTCCATTTAAAATACCTCGTAAAAAATCAATACTTAAATCATATCGTGCCGCTAACTTATCATCAGGAATTTGCATATTAAAATCCAGATACTCTTGAAGTAAATTTTTCACTTTTTGATAAAATTCAAAACGATCCAATCGCATTGAATGAATATTATCTAAACGAAATCCTTGGCGTTTTAAATCTTCTAATCTTTGATAAACTTTAAATTTATGAGTTGTCGCTAATTTTTCTTGAGTTTCCATAATTTTTTGATAAGCTTCTTCATCTTGATATAACGAAGAACGATGCAAAGCATTAATATGCTCAATAATCTCCTCATAATCGCGATCTAAAAGAAGTGCCATTTCTTCCCTTGAAAAATTTTGAGCA
Source organism: uncultured Bacilli bacterium (assembly GCA_947598285.1). Lineage (GTDB taxonomy): Bacteria > Bacillota_I > Bacilli_A > RF39 > UBA660 > Ventrenecus. The sequence continues at coordinate 40,145 of CANQFE010000002.1, read as the reverse complement.
TTTAATGCGATAATATCATCTAAAAGATCTTTATCAATCACCACGCGATGATTAAGATAACGAGCCATTTGAATTTGATAATCAAGATTAGGATCTTTTGCTTTTGCTTCCTTTAAAATCTGTGTCACACAATAATGATCAATAATATTTAATTCATCGGCAATTTTCATATCAGAAAGGCCCTTTAAGGCTAACTCTATTACTTTTTCTTTCATATTTTTTACTCCTCACTACTTAATATTGATAAAAAGGCTTCTTGTGGAACGTCCACACTACCAATCGTTTTCATTCTTTTTTTGCCTTCTTTTTGCTTTTCTAAAAGTTTTCTTTTTCGACTGACATCCCCACCATAACATTTTGCTAAAACATTTTTTCGTAAAGCACTAATGTTTTCACGAGCAATGACTTTGGATCCTATCACTGCTTGAATTGGAATTTGAAACATTTGTCTTGGAATAAGCTCTTTTAATTTTTCAACAATAATTTTTCCTCTTTGATAAGCAAAATCTTTATGAATAATCACCGATAAAGCATCCACAACCTCACCATTTAGCAAAATATTCATTTTGACTAAATGACTTTCTTGATATCCACATAATTCATAATCAAAAGAAGCATATCCTTTCGTATAACTTTTTAATTTATCAAAAAAATCATAAACAATTTCTGACAAAGGAATTTCATAATGAATATTGACTCTTTTTTCTTCAATGTATTCTAAACTTTTATAAATTCCTCGTTTTTTTTGACAAAGTTCCATAATCGAGCCAATATATTCACTTGGAACAATAATATTTGTATAAATAAAAGGCTCTTCAATTTTTTTTATTTTAACGGGCTCAGGCATTTTATTAGGACTATCAATCAAAAGTAATTCACCACTTGTCAAAGTTACTTTATATACGACACTTGGACTCGTCGCGATAACCGGAATAGAAAATTCTCTTTCAATTCGCGTCGTAATAATATCCATATGAAGAAGTCCCAAAAAACCAACTCGAAAGCCAAATCCTAAAGCATCTGAAGTCTCTGGTTCAATGGTTAAAGCAGCATCATTTAATTTTAGTTTTTCAAATGCTTCTTTTAACATCTCGTATCGATTCGGTTCGACTGGAAAGATTCCTGAATAAACCATTGGTTTCATCTTTTGATATCCATGAATCGGAGTTGATGCGGGATAGTCTTTATGAGTAATGGTATCTCCAACCTGAATAGACGAAATTTCCTTTATTTGAGCGCAAAAATAACCAACTTCCCCACTTTTTAGCTCCTCTTTTTGCATTTCTTTAGGAGTATGAATTCCAATTTCACTAACCTGATAAGAAGTATCATTTGCCATCAATAAGATTTCATCTTTCTTTTTTAGGATGCCATCTTCGACTTTAATAAGACCTACAACCCCTTTATAAGGATCAAAATAAGAGTCAAAAATTAGTGCCCGCAAAGGACCATCATTATTTATTTTAGGAGGTGGTATCACTCGAATAATCGCCTCAATTAATTCTTTTACTCCTACTCCAGTTTTCCCACTACAAAGTAAAATTTCTTCTTCTTGAAATCCCAATACCCTTTTTAATTCTTCTTTCACTTTTGAAATATTGGCATTCGGTAAATCAATTTTATTAATGACTGGAATAATTTTTAAATCTTGAGCCATCGCCAAATAAAGATTAGCAAGTGTTTGAGCCTCAATTCCCTGGGCTGCATCTACCACTAAAACTGCCCCTTCACAAGCAGCTAAACTACGACTTACTTCATAAGAAAAATCGACATGTCCTGGAGTATCTATTAAATTAAGAAGATATTCTTCATTTTGATAAGAATAAGTAAGACTAACAGCATTTAACTTAATCGTAATTCCTCTTTCTCGTTCCAAATCCATGCTATCTAGTACTTGCGAAACCATTTCTCTTTTTTCTAAAGCACCCGTAATCTCCAAAATACGATCAGCAAGTGTACTTTTGCCATGATCAATATGAGCAATAATGGAAAAGTTCCGAATATTTTTCTGTTTCACTTGCATCACCTAAGAAATATTATACAAAACATTTGTTTTTTCGTAAAGTAACAAAAAATATTTTTTTGCTTCTCTTTCTTGCGAGTCATTCATAGTCGCGTTATAATGAATAATAAAAAAGAATATTTGGAAATTTTTTTTCATAAAATGGTAAAAAGGAGACAAAACAATGAAATTAAAATTAAACAATACAACTATCAATATTGTTGTAGCCAAAACATTTTACACAAGACTATTAGGCTTAATGGGGCAAAAAAACATCGATTATGGAATGCTTTTTCCCAAATGTAATGCTATTCATACCTATTTTATGAAAGAAGAAATTGATGTCATTGGTCTAAATAAAGAAAATCAAGTTATCTATATTTACCGCGAAGTTCCCAAAAACAAAATTATCAGAATCAGTGAAGATGCCAAAAATACAAGTATTTTAGAATTACCCAAAAATGCTAGTCAAAAATTATATATTGGCTCTGTTTTAAAATTTGAAGAGTAATCTTCTTTTTTATTGAAAAGAAAAACGATATCCCGCGATTTCAACTTCATCGCCACTTTGAGCTCCTAGTCTTCTTAATTCATCATCTACCCCCATACCTTTTAGTTTTCTTGAAAATCTTTCCACTCCTTCTTCTTCGGTAAAACGAGTCATCGCTAAAAGTTTTTCGATTTCTTCACCCTTTAATACCCAAACATCACCATCTTTCACAATAGTATAAGGTTTTTTATTTTGAAAACGATATACCATTGTACTTTCATAATCTTCTGGTTGAAATAAATTTGTTTTAGGAATTGTTTCCAAAGTATCAGCTAAATAATTCATAAGAGAATCTAAACCCACTTTTGTTACAGCACTAACGGGAAAAATATCGAAATCAGGATAGATTGTTTGAAATCGTTTTAAATTTTCTTGAAATGAAGGAAGATCTGCTTTATTGGCCACGATGACTTCTTTTTTTTGCTCAAGACCATTTTGATAGGAACAAATCTCTTTACGAATTGTTTCATAATCACTCACTGGGTCTCGTCCTTCAGTTCCTGCCATGTCCAAAACATGAACAAGCATTCTCGTTCTTGACGCATGACGAAGAAACTTGATTCCTAATCCCACTCCAGCACTTGCTCCTTCAATCATTCCTGGTAAATCAGCTAACACAAATTGTTTTCCAGATTTTAATTTCACCACTCCTAAATTAGGGCTTAAAGTTGTAAAATGATAAGCTGCAATCTTAGGTTCAGACGAGGTCACTGCTTTTAAAATACTACTTTTGCCAACGCTAGGCATTCCAACTAATCCAACATCTGCTAGTAATTTTAATTCACATCGAATATATCTTATTTCTCCAGGCTCTCCTAACTCTGAAAAAGATGGCGCAGGTTTTTCTTGAGTCGCAAAAGAAGCATTTCCTCTTCCTCCTCGACCACCATGGGCCACGATTACTCGATCATCTTCCATCACTAAATCAGCAATCACTAATCCGGTATCATCATCATAAATAGTTGTTCCAAGAGGAACTTTAATAATCATTTCTGGAGCATTTTTTCCTCGGCAATTTTTTCCGGTTCCATTTTCTCCTTTTTGAGATTTTATAATTTTATGAAACTTTAAATCAACTAAAGTAGAAAGTCCCGGATCGACTTCAAAAATGATATCTCCACCTTTTCCACCAGAGCCACCATCGGGTCCTCCCATTGGCACATATTTTTCACGGCGAAAAGAAGTACAACCATCGCCACCTTTCCCAGCAATTAATTGCATTTTTATTTCATCAATAAACATCTGAATCACTCCCCTCTCTATATTTATGAATTGTTACTTTTTCTATCTCATCTTCATTTGTTTCCACTTCAAAAATTAAAGAAGAAGAAAAGGAAGAAAGAATATAATTAGTGACGTTTTCCTTTTCTGTAGATTGTTTTTTAAGAAAACGTAAAATGTCCTTTAGTTCAAAGTAACCAAGCGATAAAAGTTCATTTAAAGTAGTTTTCGTAGAACCATAAGCTAAATAAATAGTATCAATGCAATCATAATAGTAAGAAACATCATGAACTACAAATCGAAATGAAGTTTCACAAACCGAAGAATCTTTCACTGAAATCGTAAAATCTTGAAAATTACTGATTTTTCGAAGTCGTTCAAAACGTTGCATCTGAAAAAGATAAGAACTAAAAAAGACAACAATTGCCAAAAGAAAAAAAAGAAGGATGAATAAAAAAAGAAAAGTTCGAAAACGAATTTTTTGTACTACCTCATTTTTTTCCATGTTTATCACCCAGATTCATTTCTTCTTTTTCTAAAAATATTTTAACATAGATTTCTCAATTACGGAATTGTTTTTTTGGTATTTTTATGTTAAACTTAAAAAAGAATAGAGGGAACTAGTATGTTTACAGAATATGATTATACCAATCAGCCAATTGTCGATATCGTAAATAATATGCTCATCGATGCCGCTAGAAAAAGAGCTAGTGATATCCATTTTGATCCTACTCCAGATGTTTTAAATGTTCGTATTCGGATTGATGGCGAATTACTTTTATATGCCAAAGTTCCCGAAAGTGTAAAAAAAAATCTAGTCACTAGAGTAAAAATTATCTCTGGAATGAATATTACAGAATCAAGAGTTCCTCAAGATGGAGCAATTAAAATGCAAGTCGATGGAAAAGATTTAGACCTTCGTGTTTCTACTCTTCCAATTGTATACGGCGAAAAAGTTGTTGTTCGTTTACTTGACTATTCTTCTTCCCTAAGTAGTCTTGATACATTAGGATTTTCTGATGAAAATTTAGAGAAAGTTCAAAAAGCAATTGCCAAACCAAACGGAATTATTTTAGTAACAGGTGCGACCGGAACCGGAAAATCGACTACCGTGTATGCTATTTTACAACAATTAAACACCATTGAAAGAAATATTATTACTGTAGAAGACCCTGTCGAAATGAAAATATCTGGAATCAATCAAGTTCAAACCATGAGTGAAATTGGTTTAACATTTGCTAGTGCTCTTCGTTCCATTTTACGTCAAGATCCAGATATCATTATGATTGGTGAAATTCGTGATAATGAAACAGCCCGAATTGCCGTTCGAGCAAGTATCACAGGACATTTAGTATTATCTACAATCCATACCAATAACTCATTAACAACCATTGAACGTTTAGTAGACATGGATGTAGAACGTTATCTTTTAGGTTCAGCTCTGGAAGCGATTATCTCGCAAAGACTATGTAAAAAACTATGTCCGAAATGTCGAGAAGCAAGAGAAACAACTCCTTACGAAAAAAGAGTTTTCAAAACTGCTTTAGGAATTGATATGAATCAAATTTATAAACCTGTGGGTTGTCCAGATTGTATCAATGGATATAAAGGCCGAATTGCTCTTCAAGAAGTCTTAATTTTAAATCAAGAAATTAGAGATGCCATCGTAAACAATGAAACAAAAGAAAAAATTCGTAGTTTAATTTATCAAAATAAAAATACCATTAGTCTTCTGGACGATGGTTTAATAAAAGTCATCAATGGTTTAACAAGTTTTGAAGAAGTTTTAAGAGTCATTGATATTGAAGATGATTTAGGTGAAGAACAAAAAGCTTTAAAAGACGCAATTATTGGGCGTGAGCAAAAAGAAAAAGAAGACAAAATACCAGAAAATAATCTTAAAATGAACGCTGAAACATTAGATTTAGAAACATTAGACATTTAAAAAATGTTTCTTTTTTTATTAAAAACGAAATAACTCTAAAATATAAGCAAATTTATCTTGAAAGAAAAAAACAATTGCCAAAGCAGCCACTAAAAAAGGCCCAAATGGAACTTCCCTTTCATTAGTACTACAAAGGCTAAATGTAGCATAAGGTAAAGCAAGAAAAGTAGATAAAATAAGTGCCATTAAAGCATAAGGAGTAGATAAAGATAACCCCATTACAAACGAAAGCTTAATATCCCCTCCTCCAAGAGCTTCTCTTTTAAAAAGAAGACTCCCAAGATATCCAATAAAAAGAAAAATCAAAAACAAAATTACTCCATCCTCTAAAGCATTCCAAGCTTCAGAAATTCCAAAATAATACCATTTTAAACCAAAAATAAGAAAGCTTGAAATAACTAAAGGTGAATCTAAAATAATCATATATTGAAAATCACTAACAAAAATAAGACAAACTAAAGAAAGAAGAATCAAAGACATCCATAATGAATAACTAAAACCAAAAAAAAGATAAGACATACTAAAAGAAAGTCCTAGCAAAAACTCCATAATTGGTTCATAAATAGATAATTTTTCATGACATTTACGACATTTTCCTTTCAAAAAAAGAAACGAAAAAATAGGAATTAATTCATACCATGAAAGAACATGATGACATTTTACACAATGACTCCTAGGCTTAATAAGCGATTGATTTTGAGGAAGTCGCGTCGCGACAACTCCATAAAAAGAAGCTAAAACGCTCCCCAAAAGAAAGAATAAAAAAGCATAATAAAAATTCATATCCCCACCTACATCTCAACAATTTGCATAAGTTTAAACATTGGTACAATAACTGCTAAAATAATTCCTCCAACGACTAAAGCCAAAAAAGAAATCATAATTGGTTCAATAAATGACTTTAAACTATTAATAATATTTCGATGCAACTCTTGATAATAAGAACTAACCTTAGCCATCATCTCAGCAAGCTGTCCAGTTGATTCTCCTGTAACAATCATAAAATATGCGACATCAGGAATAGCCCATTGATCTTTAAAAGCTGTACTAATTTTTTCACCTTTTACAATGTTATTGATAGTATTATACATAATCTCTTTATAAATTTCATTATTTGTAATTTTACTTAAAATATCAATACTATCCGTAATAAAAACATTATTTCGTAATAAAGAAGAAAATGTTTTAGAAAAAATTGTCATTTCATTATAAATGATTATATTTCCCACTACAGGTAGTTTCATTGCAAATTGTTGAACACTTTTTCGAAAGGCCTTCACATTTTTATAAAAATAAATTAATACTAAAAGAATGAAACAAAAAATAATAATTAATAAGACAATATTCTTTTGTAAAAAATTACTCATATTTAAAACAAACAAAGTAATTCCAGATATTTCTGCCCCAGCATCATCATAAACTTTAACAAATTCTGGAATAACAAATAACATAATAAAAGTTACAACTGCTAAACTAAATACCATAATAACAGATGGATAAGTCAATGCAGATAACATTTGTTTTCTTGTTTTTTCAATTTCTTCATAATAATTGGCCATATCTTCAAGCGTTTCCTCTAATTCGCCAGTTGCTTCAGCCGCCTTAATCATATTAATGAGTAATGCTGGAAACATGCCTCCTTGTTTTTCCAAGGCTGTCGAAAAAGATTCTCCCATCGTAAGCTCATAAACAATTGCTTGAAAAGCTCTTTTATAAGTTGTTTTTTTATTCATTTGTTGGTTTAAAATTCGAATGGAATCAGATAATGTAAGACCACTTTTCAAATAAGTAGACAATTGAGTTAACCAAAAAAGTAAATCTTTATTTTTTAATTTAGGTGCAAAAATACTCGATTGACCATAGAAAAAATCAATCATTTGATTTGTTTCGATTTTATAAACATCATAACCATCTTGAACCAAAAAAGTATTCACATCTAACTTTGAATATCCATTAATAATTCCTGTTTCAATTTTACCTTCTGGATTTTTAGCAGTAAAGCGATAAATATTAGGTTCTTTACTACGGATACCGCCTGCTCCTTTTAAATCTTCTAATAGTAAAAGTTTTTCTCGCTCTAATGCTTGAATTTTCTTCTTCATATATTTTGAATTTTTGAAAAGATCATTCAAATCCATGTTCAAAATACTTTTCTTAGACGATGATTCCTCTTTATTTTGAACTTTTTCTATAGCAACTTTTGTTCCGCGATATGCTTCATCTACTTTACCACTTGCATGTTGCCATAAAGAAGAAGGAATATCTTTAAATAGATATAAAAAACCTCTCCAAGCACATTTTATAATATAAATAATTACTTCAACAACATATTTAAAAGACATGAATAAACCTAATCCAGGATATTTCAAAGGCTTTAATGGTGTTTGATTCATAGAATTACCAGCTTCGACATTCATAATATCCCTTCCCTATTCTTTGTATACTTTAAGTATAACATAAAGCCATTTCTTTTTCTACTTTTTTATCTCTAAAAAGAAAGATTTTGCATAAACTATAAAAAAGAAAGGATGAATGTCTATGTTTCCTCAAGTTCCTAGAGCAGGTCTAACATTGCCAAAAATCCTAACTGGTATTAATAAAACTTTAAATGTTGCCAATCAAATCATTCCAATTTATGTTCAAGCAAAACCAATGATTCAAAACGCCAAAAGTGCTTTCAAAGTAGCTCAAGGGTTTTTGACAAACTCCAAACAAACATCAAATCAAAAATCATCAAATATCAACAATACTAATAATTTATCTCAAAGAAAAAAAGAGGTAACTTTCCCTCAATTTTCAAATCCAACTTTCTTTCTTTAAGGTGTTAAAACAACGCGGAAACTGTAATCTTTAACCACACCTCCAGTGTTGGCATTGAATGCTCCAACTCCTGCATCTGTCCCTCCTGAATAAACTGAACCACGTATAAACCATGGAGCGCCAGAACGCACAAAGTACGATTCGTTTGCGTTATAACTTCCAACATATCTTGTGCTATAAGAACTACCTTCTTTTAGCCAATTTACTGAATAGAATGGACCAAATTCTTTTGTAGCATCTCCTAAATAACCTCTTTGGTATTCTACGCTTGTTGTTTTATGATCATATAAATCGTAATATTTGCTATTTGGCCAATCCTTGCCTGTTGTATTCATTATATTACCATTACATTCAATAGAACCTCCATTCTCGTTACAATCACTATATAAGCCTTTAAATCCTGAATTCCAATCTTTATTTGCTCCACTTGCTGGTGAAGAAGTGGTGGTACTTCCTTTCATCATTCCCATCACATATTCATAAGCTCCACCACTCATATCATAGATTCCACTATAATTTCCTGTTGTACTTGACTCTTGTTTAGAGGCATTATTGCTACCATAATGATATCCATTCGTTCCATCTTGATTTAAAGTCACTGAATCTGTATTATTGTATGCCGAAGTTCCTACCGTTGGGGCATTTTTGGCACTATACCCCGTAATATAATTACCATTATTATTGATCCTTACTTCTTCACAAGTTGAACCATTGCATCTTCCATACTTACTTTGGGATAAATAAGCTACTGCTCCCCATTCGGTATTCTTCATCATATGACTTTCTAATTCTCTTTGGTAATTATAACTTGTATAAAAGGCATTCGATGCATTGATATTTCTCCAACTATACACATTTGGTTTGATGATGACTTTTGTTGGTTCTTCTTTATTCGTATTGCTAGTATTTTCTGCATTTGCTTTGGTCCAATTAGTTGTTGTAATTTCTTTTGTTGAATTATCACTTTGATTATATCCCGTTTCAAATTTTCCTACCCAGAATCCATTACTATTAAATGATGTGAATGCTGGATGGGTTAACCATTTCTCTTCATTTGTTCCATCACTTGGTGTTTCTGTTATGTTTTCAAATTCTATTACAAAGGCTTCATTTTTTCCTTTGTTCCCTCCTTCTATTTTTGAATAAAATTCTTCGACATTTTGAATCTTATATGTTTCTGGATTCATGATGGAACTATAAGTATTAAATGTTGCTTCACTTTCTTTTAATTGATATCGATATCTTGGGATCCATACAAAATAACTTTCTATATCTTTTTCTTCTATGATTTCATTTTCTTCATATTGCTTTGTTTCATCTACTAATATCACTGCATTCGCCCATTCTTTTTGTTCATAGTTATACCACTCTTCACTTGGATCTGCTTTGGTAACTTTGCCTTTCTCATCAATATGCACTGGTACTAATGGTCTTTCTAACACTGGGTCTGCTCCTTTTAATATTCCTTCTTGATATCCTTGATAAAAATAGATTGTACATTTTGTTGGTCTTTCTGTCATTCCTCTTACTGTTACACTCCAATCAATACTATCAAAGTATGGTACTGCTTTACTTTCTTCTTTTCCTGGAACTTCACAATGACTTTTTTCATAATCATAAGCATATCCTGTTCCTTTTTGAGGCATTTCTTTGGTTAATTGATTATCTTTATAGAATACAAAATAGATATCTCCTGGATCACTTACATCTCCATTAATAAGATCTTCATTTTCGATGACTTGAAAAGTTGCAAATGTTTTATATAAGAAAACTCCTGTGATTAGTAATACACAAGCTATGGTAAAGATTATGATACTTTTTTGATTTTTCTTTTCTTCTTTAAACTTTTGTAGTTTCATTTGAAAAAATCACCATACCTATTTATGATGATTCTATCAAATACCCCCCCCCAGAGGTCAATTGACATGTGGACAATTATTATTTTATAGCTGATTTGTTTTTTTAAGTGTGTTATAATTATTTTAGGAATATTCAATAGTTGGGTGATTGCCGAGCTTCTTAATTGAAGGGAGGTGATAATATGAACAAGAAGGATTTTTTAATTTTCTTTTTGATTATCATTATCCTTTTACTTATAATATTACTATTTGTAATCCTAAAATAAAAGAATCACCTAACTCAGCAATAATGATTTAGGTGATACCAACTTATATTGGCAACACTCAACATGCGACATTGAATGTTCCTTTTTTATTTTATGAAGTTTCCTTCATCTATATACACTTTATCACTTTTTACCTTGTTTTTCAAGGAAAATCATAACTTTAATTTTCTGATAATTCATATGAACCATCAGCTTTCCCTTCGCCATTGACAATTTTTATCTCGGGTTTTAAATATAATGTTGGGAATACATAATATCCAGTTTCTGCAGAATGCATAGGAACATGACCTAAATATCGAATAAAAAAGATATAACTTGCAGCAGAATATATTGAAGTACCAGTCGTTAATGTCCAAATATCTTTTTCCTGAAAAAGCCAATTTTGCTGATAGCAGTCGTTGCTACTCCAATTATAAAGATAACTATCCAAACATGATCTATCACCAGATGCATAACCATAGTCACTCGGATAGAGTAAAGCGACTTTCCCCTCCCATGTTGTCTTCCTTTCTACACTATCCGTACAAAGATGATATGATGTACCAGAATCATTAACATAAGTATCATTAGGTTGGCAATTTTTTCCAATTCCATTAGATCTCTCTTCTAAATAAAAATCGCTTGCTTTTAATTGAGTATATTTTTCATTATTTTGATTTGCTCCTGTATTCCATATAATATCATTTGCAATATAGGAATCTACATCATTTAAACCATTTGCAAAATCACATGATTTTTTTTGATTTCTAGAAGAACTATAACAATTACCGCTTTCACCAGTCCAATATAGACTATTATTGACTTTAATATCGGAGCCATTACTATCTTTATCTTGATTGTTCTCATATCCAGGGTTTAGTAACTTCATTAAATCTGCTTGGCTCCATTCATTTACTCCCCAACCACTATTGACATCTGATGGTGAAGTATCCCAACTATATTGTCCGATGCTTTCATTTTTTACAATTTTTACTCTTTGTTCTACCTTTTCGCTTCCATCAGCTTGAGATACTAATACATTTACTAAACCGATAATTCGCCATTCTTCATCATTAAATGTAATATAATTATTTGGATTCTTTCCTGCATATCGGTATTCTTCTAATAAGAATCCTTCTTTTTGAACATCTGTTAATTCATCATTCTCTATTGTTCCTTCACAATGTGTTACTTCATATAAGCCTTCTCCTTCTGTAACTACTTCTATATCTTTTCCTATTTGCTTTCCTAGTAATGTTGGATATTCTGGTATTTCTATATCTCCTTCTTTTTCTGTTATATTTCCATAAACATCTGTTACTTTTACTTTAACATGATGCCTTGTTCCTCTTCCTTGATCTGTAAACGTATGTGTTGCCTCATTTTCAGTTATTGCATCTTCACTATCTATTGTGTATTCATAAGTATCTATTACATTTCCACTTGTCTTAACACTTGCTATGATATCATCACTACACCTACTTAATACTAACTCTACTTCTGGACTTGTTAGGATTTCTCTGTCATATCTGGCTGTGATTGTTACTTCACTTGCAAATATTTTTCCCATAACACCATCATCTACTGTCACGTTTTCATCTAACCATACTTTTAATTCATAGTTTTTTGTTTCATTTGCTTTGATATATCCTCTTTCAATCACATATGCTCTACTTGCATTGTTTAATGTTTTGTCTGTTTTGTCTAAACTATTTAAGAACTTTGGTTTTTCTTCTTGGAACTTAATTTTAATAAATTCTTGTTCTTCTTTTTCAGTAAATGTTGTATTATTTAATATTTCATAATGAATTTCATACAAGGCATTTTCTCCACATTCATTATGAATGGTAAAGGTATAAGGAACTAAAGATTCTCCATCTTGCTCTGTGATTGGAATTGCATTTTGTAAACTAATTGGATTTTTCTCTGTCATGGTCACTTGAAAACAACTTGATGTAATTAAATTATCATCTTCTTGGGTTAATGTCATTTGCCAGACAGCATAGCTTACACCTGCCATTGTACATATTAATACCAAGATACTGAATACTATAATTATTTTTTTATTTTTTAGTTTCATTTAAAAAATCACCATACCTACTTATGATGATTTTATCAATTACCCCCCCCCCAGAGGTCAATTGACACGAAAAATATTTTAATGACATTTTGCTATATAACAATTTAAACTATCTATTTTTTTACAATATTTTTCTCTTTCCTTATAACTAGTTTGAGGAATTTTCTCTAAAATAGAACAATATTTTTGTTTTAAAAATTGATAATATGAAATATTTTCTTTTTGAAAAAAACCAAATTCTAATTCATCTTCCGATAAATTTTGCTTCCCTTTTATATACTTCATAATAGGATAATAATGATTTTCTTCAAAAATAACTTTTTCTTCTTTTAAAGTAAAATTATTTTCTTGCATAAACTTTCGTAATTCATAAAAATCACGATTAGTTTGTAAAATTATTTTTTGAATGGGAACGAGTTTTTCTTTTAATGACAAAATATGACAAATCGTTGATGTTCCCATACCAGCAATCACTAAAGTTTGATAGTCTTTAGTATCAATAGTAGAAAGGCCATCGGCTAATTGAGTTTCAATAGTTTCAGAAAAATGAGCATCTTGAATATTTTTTTGAGCAATTTTTAAAGCATTAGGATGAATATCTGTAGCCAATATTTTCTTAGCACCCCGTCTTGCCATTTCAATAGCAACATAAGCATGATCACATCCAATATCAATGATCCGATCATGAAAAGCTAAAAAATCACAAATGACTTCTAAACGTCTACTTTTCATCAATCAGTCAAAAAATCCTTTAATTTTTTTGCACGAGATGGATGTCTTAACTTACGTAATGCTTTGGCTTCAATTTGTCTAATTCGTTCACGTGTAACATTAAAACGTTTTCCAACTTCTTCAAGCGTATGACTAGTTCCATCAATTAATCCAAAACGAAGTTCCAACACTTCTTGTTCCCTTTCTTGCAAAGTTTCTAAAACTGATTTAATTTCTTCTTTTAAGATTTCATTAGTCGCATATTCTTCTGGAGTCATCATATTAATATCTTTAACAAAATCTCCTAAATGAGAATCATCTTCTTCGCCAATAGGTGTTTCCAAAGAAACGGGATCTTGACTAATTTTAATGACATCACGAACCTTATCTACAGATATTCCCATTTTTCTTGCAATCTCTTCTTCAGATGGTTCACGATTTAGTTCCAAAGTAAGTTGTCTTTGAATTCGTGCCATTTTATTAATCGTTTCTACCATATGAACTGGAACACGTATTGTTCTTGCTTGATCAGCTAAAGCCCTCGTGATAGCTTGACGGATCCACCAAGTCGCATAAGTGGAAAATTTATATCCTTTATCATAATCAAACTTATCGACAGCTTTCATAAGACCAATATTTCCCTCTTGAATTAAATCTAAGAATAAAAGACCTCTACCAACATATCTTTTTGCAATCGAAACGACTAATCGTAAATTAGATTCGGCAAGCTTATTTTTAGCAACTTCATCGCCATTCGCAACTTTAATAGATAATTCCATTTCTTCTTCCGCACTTAATAAAGAAATACGACCAATTTCTTTTAAATACATCCTTACTGGATCATTAATATTGACATCCTTGGTAATTTCAGCATCATCTAAAATAATTGGTTGATCTTTTCCAGCTCCCCCATTTTCTTCATCATCTTCACCGACTACTTCAATGCCATTTTCCATTAAAGAATTATAAAGATCATCTAATGAATCATTATCAACATCAAGTCCTTTTAAAGATGTCGCAAGTTCTTCATAAGTAATTTTGCCTGCCTTTTTTCCTTTCGCAATTAACTCTTCTTTTCTTTCTTCAAAAGATTTAATTTCTCTTACTTTTTCAATCACATTTTTCTTTTCTATAGGAGCTGTTTCTAATAATTCAATTCCTTGCTCCGTAATTTCTTGTTCAAACAAAGTAATTTGTTCTTTTGTCGCCCGACACTCTTTTGCAATCTCTACAACTTCACTAATTAATAAATATCCTTCTAAAAGTCCTTTTTCAATTAATTCATTTTTTTTCATTTCAAATTTAGTCATTTTTAACACTTCTTTCTTTTCTAATTTCCTGTATCTTTTTCCCTAAATCAGTAATATCCATAGCAATTAATTCTTTTTGATGAATATCAGTTGTTTTTTTCATTTCCTCTTTTAAGGAGTTAATTTTCTCTTTCCACGTAATCTCCTTAATCATTTTTAAATATTCTTCCATATTAGTTTCGGTTAATTTTTCTTCATTTATACTTCGAATCACTCGCATGATTTCCTCTTTTAAAGGAGAAGTTTCCACATAACTTAGAAAATCAGCGAAAACCATTGTATGATGAAGTTCATAATAATAAAGAATTTCGCTCGCAATCTCTCGATAATGAGCTTCTTTAAAATATCCTAACTCGTTTTGATACATTTGAATATATTTCGAATCATTCATCATATAATAAAGCACTGCATTCACACTTAATTCATAACGAGTTTGCTTTTTTTTAGGAGGAGATACCTCAGTTGGTAATATTTTCGGTTTTTGTTCGGTCACTTCCAATTCTTGCTTTAAAACTTCATAATTTAAATGATATTCCTCTACTAACTTATTAAGGGTAATATCAACTGTAATTGCATCTTTCCCTTGTAAACTAACTAAAACATTTTTGACATATTGAGCTAATAAAGAAGTATCTTTTAAATCTTTATCTTCTTTTAAAAATTGTAATTTAAAATCAAGAAAAGAGATGGGATGCATAATATTGTCTCGCATGGCCTCAACACCATAAGTTAAAATATATTCATCAGGATCTTTTTTTCCACTTAATCGTACAACTTCGACAGTTAATCCAGATTTTTCTAAAAGATCTCCAACATTCATCGTGGCAAGAGCTCCGGCTGAATCATTGTCTAACATTAATAATATGGGTGTTCTAAATTTCTGAAGCAAAAGAATTTGTTCTTTCGTAAGACTTGTTCCCATTAATGCTACAGTATTGAAAAATCCACTCACATACATTCGAATAGCATCCATATTTCCTTCGACTACAATAACTTTCTTTTCTCTTCGAATTGCTTCTTTCGCTCGATGATAATTAAATAAAATCGTTCCTTTTCGGAAAATTTTCGTTTCTTTACTATTTAAATACTTTGGCGTAGCATCCTTTTCATAAACGCGGCCCGTAAAACCAACAACTTTTCCCTCAGCATTATGAATTGGAAACAAAATTCGGTTCATAAACAAATCATGATAAGATAAATCTTTTTCATGAACAAGTCCTAAATCAATCATATCTTGCCAAGAAACATTCTTTTTTTCCAGAAAGTGTGACAACTCATTTTGATGAAAAGAAAGGCCAATTCCAAATTCTTTTTGAAACTCTTCATCTAATCCCCTGTTTTTTAAATATTCTTTCGCTTTCAAGCCCATTTTTGTATTTAAATTATTTTGATAAAACGCAGCCGTGATGGCCATGATTTCATACTCTTTTTCATATTTTTCTTGGACATGAAAAGACTGAGTATTTAATTTCATTCCGAGCCGTTCTCCTAATTTACGAACCGCATCGATATAAGAAATACTTTCAATTTCACTCACAAAATGAAAGACATTGCCGGCTGCTCCACAAGAAAAACACTTATAAATTTGTTTTTCCCGGGAAACACTCATACTGGGAGAATGATCTTGATGAAAGGGACAAATTCCCAAAAAATTTTTTCCCCGTTGAGTAAGAGGAACATATTCTTTTACAATTTCAACAATATCCGTAGAATTTCTGATCTCATCTATTGTCTCTTGGGCTAATCTCGGCATATTTTTCCTCCTAATTATATATATACCGAGTAAAAGGTCCATTTCCTTTTTTTTGAAAGAAAAAAAAGAAAAAAAAGAAAATTTTCTTCAAAATTTGACATTTATTTTACATTTTTCTTTTGCCTAAGAAGCCAAAGAAAATGAAGTAAAAGAAAAAGAAAATAGATAAGAAATAAAGAAAGATAAGCCCCTTCTTGAATAGAAAAACAATGAATAAGAAAATAAGAAAGAATGCCAACACCTACTCCATAAAATAATCCGGCCATTTTAGTCGCTGGTGAAGAAGCATTTCTTGGAAGAAAAAGAACAATTGTAAAAAAGAAAGAAGGATTAAAATAATCTTGTAATAAATAAGACTCGGGATGAAGAAAAAAGAAAAGAAAGAACAAAAAAGTATAACTGAAAAAAGCTGAGATAGATATCTCTTTTTTATAATAAAAATCACTCCCCAAAAAGCCAAAAAGAAGAACTACTAGAAAAATAGATGTCGTTCCAACTCCTCCTAAGCCTCTTCCTAAAACAACATCAATCGTTCCATAATAATAAGGTGTTGTTTGTTCTATCACATTTTGTAAACCAATTTGAAACAATGAAGTAAAACCAATCAAACCTACTTTATAAAAAAGCATCATGGGAATAAGAGAAGTCTTCCGTTCCCAAAAACGAGCAAGAAGAAGAAAGAAAAATGTATAAATGAAAAACCAATGAAGTGGAAATGATGGAGGCGGAAGTAAACCAACTAAGATTCCTTCAATCAAAAGCGAATAAAAATCTTTCTTACGAAAAAGAAGAAAAGAAACTGCACTACAAAAAATACCAATCAAAACAAACCAAAGAGGTTTTAAAGCATCAGAAAAAGACATCATCTTGAAAAAGAAATAAGATAAGCCATTTTTATAAAATCCATATCCAAACAGAAGGAAAAGAAAGAAAAGTAAAATCTTTTTGGTTCGTTTAGAATCATAGGATAAATGAACCCATGTTTTCATCATTTTTCATCTCCTTTCTCTAAAATTGAGATATGACTAGGACAAACATAAGAACATAAGCCACAAGAAATGCACCTACTATCATGGAATTTTCCCTTGGTTTGAACCATTTTATATGGATTACATCCAACTGGACAAACAGCATTACACTTACCACAGAAAATACATTTTTCTTCCTTTATTTCTTTTGTTTTCATAAGAAAAATGCCATGAACATCCTCTGTTAAAACCAAATTTTCTTCCACCACTTCTCCTGCTAGAAGCCCATTTTTTAAAATTGTCATTTTATTTTTTTTACAAGAAACACAGTGTTTTATTACATCTTCTAATACAGTTCCTATCTTGACTTTCACAACTTGAGGATTTTTCACACTATCTCCTGTAATAGTAAGATAAAGAAAATCTTTTTTTCGTAACTTAATCAATTCATAGAATGCATCAAACACTTCATAAGAAGATAATAAAAAGGCTCGATCATGAGAAAGAAACGTTTGCCGAAAAAAAGAACGATTTCCATAAGGAACATAAGGTGGTAACAAAATCATTTGCATTTTAGGATAAACATTCAAAATTTTTTCAGCGGCTTCAATGCTTTCCTGATCATTTTCCTGAAAATAAAGAAAAATATGATCAATATGATAACAACTAGCTAGCGTATCTAAAAAAAGACAAATCTCATCCATATGATGTTCTTGTAAAATAGATTGACTAGCCAAAAAAGGCTCTTTTTCTAAACCAAATAAAACCAAAGTATCACAATTTTTTAAGTCTTCAAAAAAGTGATGATGATAGTTTCGAATTCTTTCTTTTAAATCATTGGTAAGCATAACAGTTGTATGTTCGACTCCTTGATAATGATCATTTTCTTGAAAATCATTTAAAATTTTTAAAAAATAATTTTCTTTTTCTCCTTGCTTAAGAGAAACAATTTTCTCAATTTTCCCACTGATTGGACTATAATATGTTTTCTTTTGATATTCATACAAAGCATCCCCTTTATAAACATTTCTTTTTTTGGTTAACATTTTTGCCTCTTTACTAATTGGTAAATAAACAAAATCAGGTGTTAAAAATTCTTTCACCTGTCTATTTACTTTCCATTTTTCAGGGCAAAGAATAGAGACAGCTTTTTTCAAATCATCATCACCACATCACTACTTCTTTATTGTATCAAAGAATGGAAAAGAAAAAAAGTCTGGATTTCCAGAACTTTTTATAAATTTTTTCGATATTCCCGAAAGAAAGAACTTTCTTCTAAATCAGTATCATTTAAACTTTCAAATAATTTCTTTTGTTCACGAGATAACTTCGTTGGTACGATAACATCAATAATAACATATTCATCTCCATGTCGTGAAGAATTTAAAACTTTAAGTCCTTTTCCTTTTAGTTTATATTTTGTTCCACTTTGAACTCCAGCTTTAATTTCCATCATAACATTTCCATAAATCGTAGGGACTTCTTTTTTACAGCCTAAAACAGCCTCAGTAATGGTAACCGGAACATGAATTGTTAAATCTTCTTCGTTTCTTTCATAAAAGGAACTTTCTTTAACGTGAATTTCAAAATAAATATCCCCATTGGCCCCTCCATTAAGACCTGCTTCTCCTTTTCCAGAAATTCTTAATTGATGACCATTATCAACCCCTTCCGGGATATGAATCGAAATCGTTTTTTTCGCCTTGACTTGACCTGTGCCTTTGCATTTAGAACAAATTCTTTCAACGCTTTTACCATGACCATTACATTTTGGACAACTAGAACGACTTTGAACCACTCCAAATAAGCTTCTTTGTTCACTTATTACATATCCTGAGCCATGACAATAGTCACAAGTTTTTTCACCAAAGCCCCCGACACCATGACATTCACTACAAGTATCATTCAAAGTGAGTTCCAGTTCTTTTTCAACACCAAATGCTGCTTCTTCAAAAGTTAAATCTAATCGAACTAAAGTGTCTCTTCCTTTTCGAGACCGAGAACTACTTCGACTACCCCCGCCAAAAAGATCCGAAAAATCGGAAAATCCAGAAGTAAATCCACCAAAGCCTCCACCAAAGACACTTCTTAAAATATCATCTAAATCAATATCTCCAGGATTAAATCCACCATACGAACCACTTGCTTGATCAAAAGCTGCATGACCGAATTGATCGTATTGTCTTCGTTTATTTTCATCTGACAAAACAGCATAAGCTTCACCAATTTCTTTAAATTTAGCTTCAGCATCTGGTTCTTTATTTACATCAGGATGATATTTCTTCGCAAGCTTTCGAAAAGCAGACTTAATTTCATCTTGCGTAGCTGATTTGGATACTCCTAATACTTCATAATAATCTCTTTTATTCAAAGTGATTCACCACCTTCTAAAACTAATTTTTTTAACTCATCTAAACGTTCTTGAATGAGAGAAAATGCTTGTTCAAATGGTTTTTTCGTTGTTAAATCAACACCCACATCTTTTAAAAGATCTAAAACATCTTTACTATCCCCGCCTTTTAAGAAACGTAAGTACTTTTCTCTGGCATCCTTTTCACCACTTAAAATATTTTTCACAATACATAACGCACTGATAAGTCCTGTTGCATACTGATAAACATAAAAAGGAGTATAAAAATGCGGAATTCTCATCCATTCATAACGAATTTCTGGATCAATAATAACCGAATCTTTAAAATATTGTTGATTTAATTGATAGTAAACTTCACTAAATACTTCTTCCGTCAAACTTTCTTTCTTTTGCATTTTTTCACTCATGATTCTTTCAAATTCTGCAAACATAGTTTGGCGATAAATTGTTGCTTTTACTCTATCTAAAAATTCACATAAATAATAAATTTTTTCATTCTTTTTCTTAGCATGATCTAACTGATAAAAGCAAAGAAATGTTTCATTTACAGTTGATGCAATTTCAGCTAAGAAAATTTCATAAGAACTATAAAGATAAGGATTATTTTCTTTAGAATACATTGAATGAACTGCATGGCCCATTTCATGAGCAAATGTACTAACCTCATCAAAAGTCCCATCAAAATTTAAAAGCACATAACTAGGAGAATCATAACAACCCCAATGATAAGCTCCAGTATATTTTCCAACATTGGAATAAAAATCAACTGTATGACCTTGTAAAATGGCTTCAAAATGAGCAAGATAATCTTCACCGAGAGGTTGTAAAGCTTGAACTATTAAATCATGAGCTTCCTCTTTTGTATACTTTTCCTTTGGTTTTTTAACAACTGGAACATAAGTATCATATAAATGATACTCTTTGACATTAAGTAACTGATGTTTTATTTTTTGATACTCTACATTAAGATCCATATATTGATTTACTGAAGCAATTAAATTTTGATAAACATTAGGAGTGACTGAAATACTATCTAAAGCCATCTCTAAAGCACTTGAATAAGACCGAATCTTTCTTAAAAATTCAAGTTCCTGATAATTTCCTTTTAAACATGATGCAAAAGTATGCTTGTGATTTTCATAAAAACGATAAAACGTTTGAAAAGTATCTTTTCTTACTTGTTGCTTTTCATGACTTAATAATACCGAATAATTATATTGTGTAAGTTCAACTTTTTTTCTTGCAGATAATTGAATCTTACCAAAAGAGGCATCAGCTGTATCTAAAGCTTCAAAAGCTTCTTCAGGTGTTCCAAAAGCGCTAGTAGCTTTAGCAATAATCGCTTCTTCTTTTTCACTTAAAATTCTTTTTTTATCTTTATATAATCTTTCAAAATAAAGGCGATATTTCTTTAATTCTTCCTTTTCTTCTAAAAATTTTAAAACATCTGAAAGATCTTTTTCCATAAATTCAGAAACAATAAAAGATTCTTGTTCACTAAGCTCATTAATCAAACTAGAAATTTCTAATAACTTTGCTTTACTTTCATTATTTCTTTGATCTTCATCGAATAAAAATTTAGTATAAACTTGAAGACGACCTAAAATACGAGATTCTTTTTCCGATAGTTCTAAATATTCTTGTAAAGAAGAGGCGTTATTTAAAATATGTCCTTTCATATGAACAATTTTTAAATTGCATTCTTTCGCTTCTTGAATTAGTTTTTGATACTCTTTTTCATCTTGGATAACTTTGGTTAAATCCCAGCAATCTTTTGGATCTAATTCTTTTCTTTCTTTAAGTTTTTCCATAAATCCTCCCTCTAATCACGGAAAAGTTCTAGTCACCTAGAACTTATTTTTATTTTTCTTCGTAGTTTGCTTCTTCTACACCATCATCTTTTTTAGAAGACTCACTAGAAGGAGAAGATTCTTGAGTTGCTTCATTATCCTTTGCAGCTTGTTCATAAACTTTCGAAGCAAGTTTCATACTAACATCTTTTAATTCTTCTGTTTTCTTCTTAATATCATCAATATCATTTTTCCCTAAAGCATCTTTCAATTCTTTGATTTTCTCTTCGGCTTCACTTTTATCTTTACTATCTACTTTATCGCCTAAATCTTTGATTGCCTTTTCAGTAGCAAAAATCATCGAATCAGCATCATTTTTAGCATCAGCTTCAGCACGACGACGTTCATCAGCTTCTTTATTTGCCTCAGCTTCTTTCATCATCTTATCAATTTCAGCATCTGTTAAATTAGTACTTGATGTAATCGTAATAGATTGTTCTTTATTTGTTCCTAAATCTTTAGCTGTAACATGTACAATTCCGTTCGCATCAATATCAAATTTTACTTCAATTTGTGGTACACCTCTTGGTGCTGGTGGAATATTTCCAAGTTGGAAATTTCCTAATGTTTTATTATCGGCAGCCATCTGTCTTTCACCTTGTAATACATGAATATCGACTGCAGGTTGATTATCAGCAGCTGTACTAAAGACTTGACTCTTGCTTGTTGGAATAGTTGTATTTCTTGGAATTAAGACTGTCATAACGCCACCTAATGTTTCAAGTCCTAAAGAAAGTGGTGTGACATCAAGTAAAACTAAATCATCCATCTCACCAGTTAAAACACCACCTTGAATAGCTGCACCCATAGCAACAACTTCATCAGGATTTACTCCTTTATGTGGTTCTTTTCCTAATTCTTTTTTGACTAAATCTTGAATATATGGAATACGAGTTGATCCACCAACTAAAATCACTTCATCAATATCTTTACTACTTAATTTTGCATCAGATAATGCTTTATGAACAGGATCCAATGTAGAATCAAATAAATCACGACATAAATCTTCAAATTTTGCTTTGGTAAGCTCAATATCTAAATGAACTGGTCCATCACTATTTTGAGAAATAAATGGTAAATTAATTTGTGTTGAACTCATACCAGATAAATCTTTTTTAGCTTTTTCCGAAGCATCTTTAATTCTTTGCATTGCCATTGCATCATTTGATAAATCAACACCATTTTCTTTTTGAAACGTATCGACTAAATAATCCATAATTCGTTTATCAAAGTCATCTCCACCAAGACGATTATTTCCAGCTGTTGATTTTACTTCAAAAACACCATCACCAAGTTCCAAAATAGAAACATCAAATGTTCCACCACCTAAATCATATACTAAAACTGTTTGAGTTTTATCTTGTTTATCCAAGCCATATGCTAAAGCGGCCGCAGTTGGTTCATTAATAATTCTTTTAACATCTAACCCCGCGATTTTACCAGCATCTTTTGTTGCTTGTCTTTGGGCATCATTAAAGTAAGCAGGTACTGTAATAACCGCTTCAGTGACTTTCTCACCTAGAAAACTTTCAGCATCACTTCTTAATTTACTAAGAATTTTGGCCGAAATTTCTTGTGGTGTCCAATCTTTTCCATTTGCACTTACTTTTTCAGAAGTTCCCATTAAACGTTTAATAGAAGAAATTGTATTTTTAGGATTTGTCACAGCTTGTCGTTTTGCCCGATCTCCAACAAGCGTTTCATCTCCTTTAAACGCCACAACAGATGGAGTTGTTCTTCCTCCTTCATCATTTGGAATAACAACAGGACTTCCTCCTTCTAATACCGAAACACAACTATTCGTTGTACCTAAATC
The DNA here is from genome assembly GCA_947598285.1 of uncultured Bacilli bacterium. Taxonomy (GTDB): domain Bacteria; phylum Bacillota_I; class Bacilli_A; order RF39; family UBA660; genus Ventrenecus. Next base: position 16,644 of record CANQFE010000002.1, on the reverse strand, counting down.
AATTCCAATTATTTTTGCCATATTATTCACTCTCCTTATTATTTACCTTGACCATGGCAGGTCGAATTACTTTATCTTTATAAAGATATCCTTTTTGTAAGACATCTAAAACAACATGATCTTCATATTCTGAAGTAGAATCCACCAAAACAGCATTCATAAGTGTTTCATCAAACTCTTGATGCAAACAATCAATTTCTTTTACATCAACAGAACTAAGTACATCGGCTAAATTTCCATAAATCATTTTAAAGCCACTTAAAAATTTACTTACTTCATCTGATAAATCATTATCATCCATTTTAATTGCATGTTCAAAATTATCTAAAATCGGTAATAACTTCAAAATTAAATCTTCTCCGTCATACTTTAATAATTTTTGTTTTTCTTCTTCCCATCTTCGTTTCATATTTTGCATTTCTGCAGTAATTCTTAAAATTTTCTCATCTTGTAGTCGACAGGTTTCTTTTAAAGATTCGACTTCTTTTTGAAATTTATTCTCTTTTTTTTCTTTTTCCTTCTTTTTTTTCGGAAGCTCTTTTTGAGGTATTTCTTTTTCTTTTTCTTCCATTATTCTTCCTCCTTATTTAATTCTTTATTAATAAATGTTAAAAGTCCAACAACTCGGTCATATTCCATTCTCTTTGGACCAATAATTGCGATTGTCCCTTCTTCGCCATTTCTTTTATAAGTAGTTTTAATCACTGTTACATTAGAATCAAATTCACTTTCTTCTCCAATATAAATATTTACTCCTCCATCATGGCCAGTTGAATCTATTTTTTCAATTAAACTCCGATCTTCAAACTTTTCCATAATATTACGAATTTCATCAACATTATCATATTCTGGTTCTTTTAAAAGTAAATTTTTGCCACTCACATGAACAGTTTCATTTGATTTACTAGCAAAATCTTGAAATGTCTGCGTAAAAATAGAGAAAATCGTTTCATATTGATTAATCTTTTCCGCAATAACTGGTTTAATCTCATACTCTAAACGAGTTGACACTTCATTAATTGGCGTCCCAATTAACATTTTATTAATAATTTCACAAGTTTTTACTACTTCTTGAATAGAAATTGTATTTGGTAAAGAAAACCTTCTATTTTGAACAATACCCTTATCCGTACAAACAAGCGCAATAATATCCCCATCTTTTAAAGGAATAATACTAACCTGTTGTAAAGCATTTTCTTCACTACTTTTTCCTAAAACAATACTAGTATAATTTGTGATTTCACTAATAATTTCCATACAAGCTTCCATCGCATCAGATAAAGCAAGTTCTTGATTTCGAAAAATCGTTTGTAATTTATAAGCGTCACTTTCGGATAATTCCTTTGGCTTCATTAAATGAGCCACATAATATTTATAACCTGCTTCTGAAGGAATACGGCCTGAAGAAATATGATTTTTTTCCAAATAGCCTAATTCTTCTAAATAAGCCATTTCATTTCGAATCGTGGCAGAAGAACAGGATAACTTTTTACAAAGAGATTTACTTCCCACTGGTTTTGCTGTTGCGATATATGATTCTACAATCTCCTTTAAAAGCTTCTTTTGTCTTTCGCTCATAATTCACTTCCTTTTAGCACTTTTTTATTTCAAATGCTACCAGTATTATAATATGAAGAATTAGCACTGTCAATACCTAATTGCTAATAAAATTTTAAAAAATAGAAACATAAAAAATAGAAACATTTTAAAACAACCTCAAAATCAATTGACATGTTGGTAATTATTATTTTACTATTGATTTATTTCTTTTAAGTGTGTTATGATTATTTTATGGAAGTCATTCGTGGCTAGTGCCTACCACTTCTCATCTTTTTTTAGAAAGGAGTGGTCTTTATGAGTAAAAGATTTTTTATTCTACAACTTATGAAATATATCACCTTGATTATCTTTTTCATCATGATTTGTATTTTGACCATTATTTGGGCAATCTACAAATGAAAATGGCACTTAATCTTTATTTAAAAGATTAAATGCCAAACCTTAAAATATTAGGCAGGCATTAGCATGTGAGCACGAATGCCTTCCTTTTTTTATTTTATGAAGTTTCCTTCATCTGTATTCAATATAACATATTGTCCATCACTTTTCAAGTGAAAAGAAAAAGTATCAAAAAAAGAATCTATTTAGACTCTTGCTTTTTCTTTTTGGCATTCTTACCATAATACTTAGAATTTAAATATTTTACTTTAACTCCTTTTTCTAAAGCAAACATTTTTCTGACATCATCTGGTAAGTTCTTTTTATAAACTTTCATATAACATAATCCTCCCAACTTGAATCTTTATCATTATAACAGGTAACGAAAGAAAACACAAGCAAATTTTATCCTTGATAGGTGCACGTTTTCACTTGTCCAGGATAACTAATTCGAATTGAAGTATTAGAAGAAATGTAATCTTGAATTTTAGGATCCTTTAAATCTTTCTCTTCTATTAAACCAGAATCTAAAAGATCTTTTACTTTTATTGTACAAGATGAATTTTTACAAGTTTCTTTTTGATTTACCCCATAAGTTTCTTGAAATACTTTTAATTCCACATAAGTACAAGCGGCATTCTCTAACTTTTTGACAAACATTTGATATTGAGTATCTTGCTCCCTACTTAAAGTACTGCTCATATTCGCGACAACAATAGTTCCGACAGCCGCGATTAAACCAATGGTAATAATAAGTTCTATTAATGTAAATCCCTTCTTCACACTTCTTCTTTCCCTTCTATTTCAAAATCATTTGCTTTTTTACGTTTCATAAAATGAAAAAATAGATAGAAAATACCACTGAAAATAACAATAAAATAGAAACTAACACTTCGAAATAAAATCATAGCCGATGTTGCTAAAGAAGATCCATAAATAAATTGATTAATTTGTAATAATAATCCTTCGCTCACAACTAAACCACCTGGAAAAGGCATAAAATCACTTGCCAAAGTAATACAAGATTGAAAAGCTAAAATTTGAATAATATTAAACTCACGAAGTCCAAAAGATAAATAAATAAAATAACAAATAGAAAGTAAACAAACTCTTTGGCAAAGCAAAATAAGATATGCTTCTAGTAAAATCCGAGGATTTTGTTTGGTCAACTTGGCACATTCCTGATATCCTTGAAAAGCTTCTTCAAACTTCGCTTGCCAATCATCTATTTTTTTAAGTTTTAACTTTCTTCCTAATCGAAATAAAAGATCAGCAGTCTTTCGAACTAATTTTTTTGAATAAACTAAAGCAAGAAAAAAAAGAATCAAGAAAACCGTTGTAATAAAACCTAAAAGAAAAAGCCAAACAAACAAAGCATTTTGCGAAAATAATAAATGAGAGCAAAAAACAAAACCAATCACCGCGACAGTAAGTAAAGCAATTTTATAAATAAGAGTATTTAATAAAATTAAAACTGTACTGATTCGATAAGGAATATGATCTTTATTCATCTCTACCATTTGTACAGGCTGTCCTCCAATACTACTTGGCGTAATCGCTGAAAAATAAACTTCGGTAAAATGATACCCAAAAGCTTGATACCAATTAATCTTTTTTCCAAAATATTTTAAAATTCTTTTAAAATAAACTGCTGCAAAAAAGCAATAACCAAATAATGCAAGAAAAGCCAAAAATAAAAAGAAAAAATGACAATGAGAAACAGAATCAAAAAAAGTTTGAATCGAATAATCTTTTAAAACAAAATAATAAGTTCCAAAAAGTAAAATTAAAAATAAACAAACAGACCAACTATACTTTTTTACAGTTTGCATTATTATCACCTATTCAAGAATACCATAGAATAAACAAAAATACTAGAAAAAATACATCAAGAAAAGAAAATAAGTGATTTATTGCCTTTCCAATATTTTATATTTTCAATCAATTATTATCTTAAAGAAATTTTCTATATTTCGTATATAATCATTTTAAAATTTGAACTAGTTGAAATGGATTATCTTCACTACCATCTCCTTCACTAATAATTTTTACATTTGGTTTTAAATAAAAGGTGGGCTTAACATTTTTAGGAAAATAAGCCGGATGATACCCTAAACGTCCCGTCGAAGTCTGATAATATACAGTATATCCATATGTTGGATTAGAATTGGGTGTCAATAACCATTGTTCTCCATTTTTAATAAATAACCAATCGTTATCAAAACAATCACTGTTATTTTCCCAATTATCAAAATTCATAGTTTTGCATGAAACTCCATTAGCAACACCAATTGTTGCATAACCAAAATCGCTTGGATACATTAAACCTATTTTTCCTTGCCAACTTGCCTTTCTCTGTACGTCATCATTACACCTATAATCATTTTCTTCTGATTTACATAGGTCACTTAAATTTGAACTTCTTTCTAGTTCATAAATTTGATTGGTTGAGTTTAGATACGAAAAATTGGTGTCTCCATTTGTTCCGGTATTCCAAATAACTTCTTCTATAAAACCTTTATAATTATTTTTGATGCCTGTTTGAGTAAAGTCACAAGGCTGAGAAGTATTATTGTTATTTATATAACAAGTTCCAGAAGTACTATTTAAATAATACTCATTTAATTCCGTTTTTAAGTCCGCTTCAGTCCATTCATTCACTCCATATCCAAAATCCACATTTGGTAATGAACTATCCCAACTATACTCTCCAATTGAATCATCTTTTACAATCTTGACTCTTTGTTCTACTGTTCCATTGGTTGTCAATACATTTACTAAACCGATGATCCGCCAATCTTCATCATTAAATCTAATATAGTTATTTGGACTCTTTCCGGCATATCTATATTCAATTTGTTGAAATCCTGTATCATTGATTGTTCCTGAAACTTCTGTTCCATGAGGAACTTCATAAAGTCCATCTTCTCCTTCTGAAGCTAAGGGAACTCCTTTACCTAAGATATAGGCTCCTTTTATAAAATACAAATTACATTTTGTTCTTGATGTCGTGACTCCTTCTACAAAAATCATATCATTTTCCGTAACATGTACTTTGATATCAGAGTCATTTCCACCTGTGACTCCACAATAACTTTTACTTTCATCTAAGACATATCCATCTTTCTTTTTTGGCATATCTTTTTGGATCACATTATCTTTATAAAAAGCAAAGTAAATATCTCCTGGGTCGTTTATATCTCCATTAATGAAATCTTCATTTTCGATCACTTGAAAACTTGCAAATGTTTTATACAAGAAAACTCCTGTGATTAATAACACACAAGCTATGGTAAATACTATAATTCTTTGTTTCTTCTTATTTTTTTCTTTAAATCTTTGTAATTTCATTTGAAAAAATCACCATACCTATTTATGATGATTTTATCAATTACCCCCCCCCCAGACGTCAATTGACAGAAATATCACACTGCATCAATTTTAATAATATTTTTCTTTTTAATAAGAATAGAAAAAAGGAAATACATATAACACAATGAGAATTTTATAAAGTAAATAAAGAATTTAAAGTAGATAGTAACTTTAGGAACTTATACTCTCTATAAATTTAGTAAAACTCAGTTCGATTTTGAGCTGAGTTTTGTTATGCTATTGTAACTAATGGACTTAAATGATTTATCATATTTACTTTTTCATCAAAACTAGGATGTACATATCTTTCTAATGTGATTTTTACACTGGAATGACCAAGTATTTCACTTAATGCTTTTATATTGCTTTTATTTTCAACACATCTTGTTGCAAATGTATGCCTTAAAATATGAAAATGATATTTTTCCATATGAAGAATTTTCATTACATTTTTAAAATGATTTGCATAGCTTCGAGGTTCAATAAATTCCTTTGTTCCCGTTAAAAGAAATACTTCATCATCATTTTTATATTTTTTTAATAAGGAAACACAGAATCTAGGAATTGGTATATCTCTAATTGAAGCCGAAGATTTTGGATCATCTAATATAACCACTGTTTTTTTTGGTATAAATTTATCATAATTTTTAACCCGTATTAAAGTTTTTTCAACATGAATTACATTTTCTTTTAAATCAATATTTTTCCATTTTAAAGCACATATTTCACCTATTCTAAGTCCTGTATATAAACTTAAATACATTCCTAAACTATCTTCATTTAAATTTTGAGAAAGATATTTTTCAAATTTTAATTGTTCTTCTTTTGAAAAAATTTGTATTTTTTTCTTCTTTACTTTTGGCATTGTAATATTTATATGTATTCCCACATATTTTAAAATTTGATTTAGAACTATTAGAATATCTTTTACTGTTTTTGATTCTAAACCATTATTTAATAATTTCTGTGTAAAATCATCAATCATATTTCTATTGATTTGACTTCGTTTATAAAAACCAAAGTTAGGGATTAAATGAGAATAACAAGTATATTCATAATTGGAATAAGTAGATATTTTACAAGATATTTTTATACTTTTGAGCCAATTAAAAATATCTCCACTAAATAAAGATTTATCAATAATTGAATTTGAATTTATCATCTTTTCTTTTTTATTTAAGACTTCCTCTTTTGTTTTACCATAAATATAACCATAAAATATTTTTCCATTTTCTTTCACTCCTTTCTTATACTGAGCATAGTAACGCCCATCTTTTCTAAAATAAACTTTTTCATTTTTCATTTCTTTTTCTCCTTTCTTTTGTTTATCTTACTAGAAAATATTTCAGAATAAAACATATTTTTCATACAAAAAACACAAGTTCATTATGACACTTGCATATCTTAATATTTTAGTTATTTTATTTTTTTAGTTTTTGTTCTTGATTTCTTTTTTTCATTTCTTCTTCTAATTTTCTTTTTTGATATTCCAAAATTAATGGATAATCTTTAGCCATCACTTCTTCTTTTAAAACTAACACATCTACAGGTATTCTTTCATATAGCAAATTTAGGTTGGTTTCTACATTTCCAGTCTTGGGCATTATTAAAATTTTCAAACGAGGATTATTTTTTAAAAAAGCACAATGTATGGTTTCCAAATTAGGAGCTTCAAATCGTATAAGAGACCTATTTTCAAAGCAAAAAGAAATTCCAATAGTTTTCACTTTGGGTAAAATAAGTTCTGTCAATGAATTATTCCAATTACAGAAATAATCACCAATAGTCTCTACTTTAGGTAACAAAAGTTCAAAAAGATCTTCATTATTATGGCAAAAATTCCATCCGATTCTAATAACACTAGGTAAACTAAGTATTTTTAAATTTTGATTACAACACAAAAAATTATCTCCAACACTTTTCAAATTAGGTGCTTCAAAACTTTCCAATATTTCATTTTTATAGCAAAAATTTTTATCAATATGCACAACATTTGGCAAACTAATTTTTTTTAATGTTTGATTGTGAAAACAAAAGTCAGAACCTATATTTTGGATATTTGGCAAAAAAAGATCTTCTATACATCCATTATCAAAACAGAAACCATATTCAATTACTTCTACACTAGGCAAATGTATTTTTCGAAGATCTTGATTTTGATAACAAAAACATTCTTCTATTATTTTAACATTCGGTAAAGAAATATTTTCCATAAAATGGTTGTTATGACAAAAATTTTTTCCAATATATTTTAAACAGGGTGCCTCAAAATTTTTTAATGTTTGATTGCAAAAACAAAAATCATTTCTTATCATCGTAACACTAGGTAAACTAATTTTTTCTAGAGATAGATTGTAGTGTAAAAAATCATCTCCAATAGTTTGTACACTTGGTAAATTTAGCACTTTAAATGAGTTATTTTCATCACAAAAACAATTTCCAATAGTTTTTAACTTAAAAGCTTCAAAATCTGATAAAATTTGATTCAGACAAAGAAAATAATCTTTAATCTCTAATACATTAGGTAATAAAAGTTTTTTTAAAGCCAAATTATGTCCCAGAAAATAATTTAAAATAACTTTTACATTAGGCAAAGAAAGTTCTTCTATAGTCTCATTATAATAACAAAAATCATTGCCAATTTCTTTTACATCATTATTATAATATTTAATCATTTGATTTTCATGATTTAAAACAATCTCTATAATACTTTCATGTTCATTTCTTATGATAATTTTTTTAAATTCATTTTCTTTTTCTATTTTTACATTTTTTATCTTTCCTATACTATTAATAAAACTATCATTTATAATTTTATCTAAACAGCAGATCTTTTTTTCTCTTAAATCTAATAAGAAATAATCAAATAAAATATATCTTTCTTTGGGATACGATATGACTTGATCATTTTTAATAAAAACATTATTCGTACAATAGTAATTATTATTAATTTCATAATTATATTTGTAATATTTTCCATTTATCATAACATATCCTGGAATTTCAAATCTTTGAATTTCTTTTTGTTTAAGTCCATAAATTTTTCGAAAAGCATCTGTAAGACCATCGACAATATTGTCTAAGTTATTCCCAAATGTACTGTCTGGATTATCTACTGTGTGATTATATCTATTTTTTATAGATAATTGATTTGTATTTTTACTAAATTGAATACTTATGACACTTGTTCCATATTCGTCTTGTCTTTGAGGATGAGAAAAATTTTCTCTTTTAATTTGATTCACATTTTTTTTCACAGCAAAGAAAACATAACAAATATTTAATCTTCCACCACGAAAAGTACATAGTTCTTCTCCTTTGGCATAATATGTTTTAAATTTTTGAATATCACCCTCTGTTTTACATTCATATAACTCATAACCCACAGAATTTAAAAGTTCTTGAGGAGTTTTATCAACATTTTTAAAATTTTTCTTTTCTTCTGCAAAACTATAAATATACTGAACAAAACCAAATAAAAGATTGTTATTCTTTAAATCTTTATATAATTCATGACTTACATCAAAATGTTCAAACAGTAACGAAGATAATAGTCCTTCTTTTTCTAAAAGTGTTGCAAACTGATCTCGACAAAAGTGAGCCATTTCTTCGCCATATTTCTTTTTAATTTCTTTAAGTTCTTCTTTCATTCAGCAAACTTCTTTCTTTTTTAAACCTCTTTAATTGCAATATATACTACTGTAAACTTTTTGAAAAATCAATCTTTAATTTTAGCTTAAAAGAATAATTTTATATATATTTTTCTAAAATGTTCTTATACTTTTTGTCTAAATGTTCCGCAATAAAATTATCATCTAAAACTTGTTTGATGAAATCTTTATCACCAGTATTAATTATTTTGTTCACAATAACATCTTGCTTTACTTGTTCAACACCATTTATGTATTCACTTAAATACCAAGCATCTTTTGAATGAACAAAAAAATCATCTAATAATTGGTAGTCATATCCTTTACAATCAAAATTCATACCTAAACGCCATATACTTTCTAAAGCATGATCATAACTTTTTGCCACATTAACTAAATCATTAAAACTTTCTTGGCTAATTTTAGGAACAAATGGTACAGAAATATATGAAGTGATTAATAACATTAATTCTAAATCACTCATATTTTCAGCAAGATTAACATATGTTTTATTATTTATTAATAAATGAAAAATTCTTTTATATTCATCTTCATTTTGAAGAATTAAATCTTTTATATCTTTATCACTATTTTCTATAGATACTAATAAATCAGTCAAATCTTTTGTATACTTTTTCCCAACTTTAGAATTTAAAAATAAAGTAATTTCTTTAATTAAAATATCTTTATGAATTAATTTATTGATATATTGATAAACACTTTTCACAAAATAATTACTTTTTAATGTTATTGAAAAAACTAATTTTTTATGATCCAAATGAACGTAGATTTCTCCACTTTTCCCCAAATCAAATTTAATATTTTTATCGAATTCAATTTCATATATATTCTCATCATAAAAAATTTTAAGAACCGAATTTATTTTTAATTCATCAATAGTTTTTATCACGATTCTATCTTCTTCTTTGATATATTCAAAATTAATTCTGTTATGATCGATTGTTAATCCTATATCTTGAAACATTTTCTTTTCCTCATTTCTCTAAAACATGCAATAAGAATTTGTATTTTTAATATTTTAATTTCAATTTAATATTGTATCATAAATTCAAATATATTAAAACTCAAACTATAAAAGTCTGAGTTTAATATTAACTTAGTTAGAAATCTGTAAGTTCGGATAATCTTTTCTTTTCAAAACAAAGTTTTTCTTGTTCTTCTTTGACTAATTTTTCAGGTGCACGTTTACAGAAATTTTCATTAGCAAGAAGATTTTCTCGTTTTAAAATACTTGCTTTCAATGTTTCAATTTCTTTTTGTTTTTTTAATTCATCTTCTTCTGTACTTTCTTTTTCATCATACAGTAAGATTGAATAATTTTTAGACATAACTTTATAGCAAGTGTCTGTAGATCCGTGGTCAGCTAGATGCCCTTCCCATTTAAGCATTTGCATTAGAAAAGAATAATCTTTTTCATTTTGCAAAACAACTGCATATTCTTTTCCAATTTGATGCTCAGCTTTTGTCATTCGAAATAACTTCACAAATGAGATAACATCATTTATTTCTTCTTCCTCTTCCAAGAAAACAAATTCTTTTTCATATTTTGGATAATCACTAATCATAATATTTTCTTTTGTTGCAAATTTTTGATAAATTTCATCAGTAACAAAAGGCATGAAAGGATGAAGCATTTTCAAAATACCAATTAATACTTTTTTCAAAGTATTTTGCGTACCACTTTCTTCCAAAGAGAATTTTGCCATTTCAATATATTGATCACAGAAATCTTCCCAAATAAATTTATATAAAATACTACCTACATTTTGGAATTCATATTTATCCATATATTTCGTAACATCTTTCACTGTTTTTTCATAACGAGTTAAAATCCATTTATCACTATCACGATACTGAATCAAAGATTTTACTTCTTTTTGATTTAAAAGAACAAATCGAGATGCATTCCAAATTTTATTAATAAAATTCCAAGAACTTCGTACTTTTTCTTCTTCAAAACGTAAATCAGTTCCAGGAGCCGTTGAAGTTGCCAAATAATAACGTAAAGAATCTGCTCCATAGTCATGAATCACATCCATTGGGTCAACTCCATTTCCTAGACTTTTACTCATCTTTCTTCCCAACTTATCTCGAATTAAGCCGTGAATATAGCAATATTCAAAAGGTCTTTGTCCTGTAAAATGAAGGCCTTGGAAAGTCATTCGATTTACCCAAAAAGGAATAATATCATAGCCTGTTACTAAAACGTTAGTTGGATAATACCGTTTAAAATCATCTGTTTCATTTGGCCAACCTAAAGTACTAAAAGGCCATAAAGCACTAGAAAACCAAGTATCTAAAACATCTGGATCTTGAACCCAACCTTCTTCTTTAGGAGCTTCCATTCCAACATAAACTTGATCATCTTTATACCAAGCAGGAATTTGATGTCCCCACCATAGTTGCCTTGAAATACACCAATCATATGTAATTTCCATCCAATGATTCATAATTTTTTCAAAACGACTTGGTAAGAAATGAACTTTTGTTTCTTTCTTTTTTTGATTTTCTAATACCCGAAGCGCTAGAGGACGCATCTTAACAAACCATTGTTTTGAAACGTAAGGTTCAACTGGAGTATCTGTTCTTTCAGAATGTCCAACACTATGAACAATTTTTTCTTTTCCTAATAGATACCCTTTTTCTTGTAATTCCTTCACTAAAGCTTCACGGCATTCCAACCGGTCCATTCCTTGATAATGAAGAGCATTTTCATTCATTTTACCGTCTAAACCAATCACTGTAATTCCTTTTAAATCATGTCTTTTTCCTACTTCATAATCATTAGGATCATGATTTACAGTAATTTTTACACAACCTGTCCCTTTCGAAGGATCAGCATGAGAATCAAAAATAATAGGAATTTCACGATTGACAAGAGGTAATAAAACTTTTTGACCAACATATTTTTGATAACGCTCATCATCTGGATTCACTGCCACAGCATTATCACCAAACATAGTTTCTGGTCTGGTTGTCGCGACATCTAGATATTCTTTTGTTCCAACAATTGGATATTTAATATGATAAAAATAACCTTCCACATCTTTATAGATAACTTCTTCATTACTTAGAGCTGTTTTCGCAACAGGATCCCAATTAATCATCCTTTCGCCACGATAAATAAGGCCTTCTTGATACAAATCAACAAAAACTTTTCGAACAGCTAAAGAAAGCCCTTCATCCAAAGTAAATCTTTCTTTTCGATAATCTAAACTAAGGCCCAACTTTCCCCATTGATCATGAATCGTTTTAGCATACTCTTTTTTCCAATCCCAAGCGACCTTAAGCCACTCTTCTCTATCCATTTCCCGAGGTTCAATTCCTTGTTCTTTTAATTTTTTATCGACTTTGGCCTGCGTTGCAATTCCTGCATGATCCATTCCCGGAACCCATAAAGCATCAAATCCTTGCATTCTCTTATAACGAATCATAATATCTTGAATTGTTACATCCCAAGCATGTCCTAAGTGAAGTTTGCCTGTAACATTAGGAGGTGGAATAACTATCGTAAAAGGTTTTCCTTGATTTTTCCCACATTCAAAGTATCCTTTTTCTTTCCAATCATCATACTTTCCTTCTTCTACTTTTTGATGATCATATTTTGCGTTCATTTCCATACTCATCATCCTTTCTGATTTCTAAATTACTATAAGTATCTAAAAGATGAAGATATATTTCATAATTAGGATACTTGCCAACGGAAACTGGAAGAAATTGTGAATCTTGACATTGATAAGCCGTCATTGGACAGGTTTTATTTAAATAATTCCGTTCATAAAAACCAACTTGTTCATCAATCAAATGAGAAGGAAAATAAAATTCTAAACTTTCTTTGCCTTCTTTTTTCTTTTCCAAAACAATCATAGCTTGATAAATAAGTGATAAAAGCTCGGCCTTTTTTTGATAATCACTTTCACTAAGTGGAAATGTTGAAGTATCCACTTTCACAGAAGGATATTTAGCTTTTACTTTCGTTTCTAATTGTCTTAAAATATCTTGTTCCTCCATTTTAGAATAACTATCTACTCCATATTTAGCCGCATAAATTTCACCATTTTGCATAATTAAGTAACCCATATTCTTTCAAATCCCTTCTAAAAAATGAAAAAAGATGATACCAAAGGAGTCTAGAAAAAGACGGTACCATCCTTATTTTATCTTTTCTTTTTAACGCATCTCTGCGATTTTTACTCCCTTGATAACCTTCTAAAAAGATATTTCTTTGGTTTCACCAAATCCAAAGTCTCTTTTCAAAATATCTATTTTATACTCCTCAAGTTCTTCGTAAAACCATTCCTATTTTATCAAGAAGAAGAAAGAAAATCAAGTCAAAGATATACTTTCTTGAAGACGATTATTAATTAAAATTTGAATCTCTTCACCATTTACTTCTACTGAAATATCATCACTTTTTTTAATTTCATAAACTTCACTAATGGCACTTTTCGTTACAAAATCATATAAATAAAGCTCAGTATCAGTTTGACATTGTAAATATTTATCAACAAAAGAAAGATAAGTAAAATCTTCTTCTATCATATTATTTCCTTGATAGTCTTTCACATGATAAACACCATCTTGATTAGTAATAATATATTCTCCATTAAAAGTTACAATTGGTTCTGTGATAGAGGAAGTAAGCTCTGCTTCATTTCGATCTAAAATTTTCCATTCACCATCTTCTAAAACCACAAAATAATCTCCTAAGATTTTATTATTACGACTTACCTGATCTAACATACCAACATAATCATATTTAATTTCAAGAATTGGACTTGCAAAAGAATCAATCTGTAAAACACCAAAATGATGATTTTGATCTTCTACAATAAAAAGATTATCTTCAATTCCTATTTGATATTGATGAATCGAAGCATAAGTAATTTCTTTATAAGCAATTTCTTTTTGAATATCATATAAAAAAGCGGAGTGATCATCTTTTGTTTCATGATCAGAAATAAACACATATTGCTGATTAATAATAGGTAAATAGCTTTCTTCTTCACTTTGATGAGTAAGAAGCGGATAATGAAAATCTTCCTCATAAGAAACAGCGTAACTACAATAAGTATTTTGACAAGGATAAGTTCCTAAAATTTCACCTTGACTATTATAAAACCATAAAGCACCATCAAAATACATTTCTTTATTCACATTATCTTTAGAAGTAGCAGGCTTTTTATTTAAACTTTTTAAATAAAGACTATACCCTGTAATCGGTAAAAAAAGCAAAAGCAAAATAAGAATTGTATAAAAAGATGCTTTTTGTAATTTAGGACTAGTCATCACTACCCTCATCTCTACTAGAACTAGAACTACCAGAAAGAGGATATCCTATTTCTTTTGAATAATTTCCATCTAAGCTACCCACTTTAACATACACCATGTTGCCTTCAAAACGCATTTGAAAAGCTAAGACTTTACCCATTGTATCATAATAATTAGTAACATAAAGAGCAACACCATTTTCTTTTTCTTCTGTAACTAAAAGCTCGTTTTGCGCTTCTTTATCAGCATAAGAATAAAGATGAACTCGACCCTGGAACACCGCAGCATAATATTTATCATAAAGTTCAATATAATCAAATCCTTTTTCAGTAACAATTTCACCCTTAAAAGGATAAACAAAATAATTAGTTCCATCTAAAGTTTTCAAATAATTTCCTTCATAATCAACAATTTTAGCAACTCGATCATCACTAACTTTTTCGCCAGTTTTATTATATAAAGCGTATTTATCATTTTCTTTTACAACGTAATAATCTCCTAATAATTTAATATCTTGTTTGTTAAATGAAATAACTGGTTTAATTCCTGAAGATGTTATTTGAGCAACCCCAAATTTTCCAGATGTTTTTGATTTAGCAATAAAATTAAGGTTATCGCTTGGTGATAAAAAGAGTTCTGTTCGACCTGTATAAGTTGTTGTATCAACACTTTCATAACGGGCAATTTCCTTTTTCTCACTAGTTAAATCGACTAACACGATTGTATCTCCATCTTGGATAAAAACAAATTCTTTATCAAATAAAGGAATAATACCTTCATTTTGCTCATCTTGTTCTTTTATATTTCCTTCAATCTGTCGGAAAACACTATCCATAGCTGGTTTACAAGTACTTAACGTTTTGGTGTCTTTTCCCACTTCATTACGATTTGTACAATGATAATATCCGATTGGATTTGTTTTGGTTTCATCGGTATAAAAATATAATGTACCATTAAAATAATCCATAAAAGCAAGTGTTTTTGAAAGAGCTCCTTCATATAAATCAATCGAATAGTTCTTTGTATCTTCACCTTGATGAACATTTAAATTCAAAATATGATCATTCACTTGATAATCTAATGCTAATTCCTTTTTTATCACTTTATTATCTTTGATGGTATCAACTTCATTATAATGAGAATTATGAAGTGAAATATTTTCTACTGACATTAATGCTCCATCATAATCCCTAACATATAAGAATTGTGATAACACAGAAATAAAGTATTGATCTAAAAGATAAACATAATCCATCTCAAAGCCAGCATTAATTTCTTTGGCTTGGTAATCATAAATATGATACTTTCCAGTAGCACTTTTCGTTTTTAAATGCTCTTTATTCGCTCCAACAATTGGATCATTTAAGGCTTTTGTTAAAATTTTATTTTCTAAATTAGCAAGATAATAATGGTTGTTTTGAGCCACAGCTACCATCGATAAAGTACTTTCTCCCGGTATCAAATGAATTTCATCATAAGAAGAATCATAAGAAATAAGAGTTTTTACTCCATCTTCCAATAAAGAAAGAAGTTCATATTTCCCTTGATTATTTTTTAAAATAAAATATCCATCATATTCCGGAGTTTGTAAAACTTCTACTGCTGTTTCAATTACCTTTTGATTTTCAATATCATAAAGGATAACTTCTGGACTTTCTTTTTTACTATCTTTCAAAAAAACATATTTTTGAAAATAAATTTTAGAATGAAAAGAAAGAAGCTCTCCTTTTTCATCAACCCTTTTTACAGTATCCATTTTATCATCAGTCGTAAGAAGGGCAACCCCACATAAATTTTCATCTTTATTTTGGCATTCATAAGAGCCTAGTTCCAAATCATCTTCTAAAAAAATAAGGCTTCCATTTTCATAACGATAATTATCCATTTCCAAAATAACATCAGGTTCTTTTATCATTTCTTCAGCCGGTTTGAAAAGTATAAAGAATAAAACAACAAGACTAATGATTAAAAGGATTCCGAAAACAACAGAAGAAATAATGATAATTTTCTTTTTTTTATCAAGACTCTTCCACCAATCCTTTAATTTAGAAATCCAAGATTTTTTCCCATTTTGCTCTAAATTTTTTTTCATTTCTTCTTCAGTATTAATTTTAGTTTTAAAAACTAATTCAGAATCTTCCATATTTTCATCAAAATCTTCTTGATAAAGGGTTTCAATATCACCCTCTTGTTCTTCACTCCATTTTTTTAAATCATTTAGTTCTTTTGTTTCATCAATCGAGACAAAAGTATCCTCTTCCGGAAAATCTTTTTTATCCACTTCTAGTCACTCTCCTACTCTAGTTCATTATATCAACGAAAAAGAGATTTTACAACAAAAAAAAGAGAATACTTAGCGAATCTCCCAGTTTAATACATCTTTTTCTTTGGC
>CANQFE010000001.1 GCA_947598285.1 uncultured Bacilli bacterium | reverse complement strand
ATTATTAATTAACTTATATAATATAATATTAATATATTATATTATTAATTAACTTATATAATATAATATTAATATATTATATTATTAATTAACTTATATAATATAATATTAATATATTATATTATTAATTAACTTATATAATATAATATTAATATATTATATTATTAATTAACTTATATAATATAATATTAATATATAATATAATTATATTATATATACGTGAAACGTAAATCAGATTTCAGAAAAATGATTTTTAAAAGCCTTGTATTCCAAGGCTTTTAAATCTGCTCGTAATAATACTAGAAAATCAATACACAATAGATAATCACCAGTATCAGTATAATGAGCAAGACATTTTAGAATTTCTTTTGTCCTTGCATGTCTTAAAAACATTTCTTTTTCATCAACTTTTTTCGAATAAATATAAATCTGAGTCAAAAGAGATGAAAGCGTAACAATGATGTCCTTAGGTTCTTTTTCGTCCACTTGTACAATTTCTTTGTATAACTTCGATTTTTTTTGATTATAATTTTTTCTTAGATTCTCATAAAACAAAGAAATATCAAGTGGCCGATGTTTGTTTATAAAACTAATTACATCTTCTCGTATTGTATCACTACTAATTTGCATTCGCAGATACTTAGTAACGTTTGGAATCCCAATTTCTTGTAAATCTGATAGCAGTAATATGCAATCATTCTTGGTTATCATTTGTTCTCCTTTTGATATAATCAACTAGGTTATTTTTTCTACATAAAAGTCACTAGTTTTTAGACTAGAAGTCTTAGGGAATATATTTATCCATGAAAGAGCTTACCGTTAAAAATTTATTATGTTTGTTACTATGTTTTGTAGCTTAAAAGAGCTTTAATTCTCATCCTCAAGATCTATGTTTAAATCTTGAGGGGATGGAAGAACGTCCGAAGCTCCTTCTTCAGCTGCTGTTTCGTTATTCGTTTCTACTTCTTGTTCGTTTGGAGAAATATCTATTAAATCATTTAAAGATGATGGCGAGGATTCTGAATCATTCATATCAGAAGACTCCGATTTATTGATTGACACATCCTCTGTAGAACCTAAATTTGAGTCTTCTTCTGATTCTTTCTCACTTTCTAAAGTGTCAATTTGCTCTTGTAGTAATTCAATAACTTCTGAATCTTCTAGTACATTTGATAATAGTGATTTTAACATTTTAGTTTTTAGAATTGGATCTTCCACTTCACTGAGCATATTCATAATATCAGAGGTTAATTGAACTTTTCCACTTAAACTTTCACGCCTATCTATATCTTCTTGTGTGATTGGAGGAAGCATTTTTAGCGTAAATTCGTTTATGTACTCATCTAATCCTTTATCAAGAAGAAATAAATTAACTGCATCGGTTAATGCTTGTAAAATTGCATTTTGAATTTTTACTACTTTCTTTGCAAATCTACTTGAAATAATACTTAATGACGTACCACCATTAAAACCAGTAGAATCTTGGGTTTGTCCAAAGTATTGTTGTGGAATACCCATTGCACCATATAACTGACGAATAAAATAATCTAAATCTGCTAAGCTCTTAACATCAACGTCACCACCAACTTGTGTTGTGGTAATATTTCCAATGCCTTCGTGAGTAGGGATATAAACGTTATTTTCAATTGGGCCAGAATTGGTATATTCAGTCATCGATCCATTAGCATTAATAGCAGCTTTTTGTTCAATCATCTGTTTAATACCTAATAACATTTTCGGAACATTTTCTTTAGGCATATCACCAACTTCAACGTTAATTAATCGAACAATTGAAGATTTTGTAACTCTATTTAAAAGCACCGAAGTTTCAAGTAATTTTAAATTTCGCCAAATCTGATAAATATCCGCCAGAATAGAAGTTCCAGTTCTAACTCCATAACTTAATGCATTATTATCTGAATCATAATCGTCTTGATTTAAGAAAATATCTACAGTTTCTTCTACACGATTTGTGCCATTTTCCAATGCAGCATGAACAAATTCTGTTGGCTCAAAAATTGTAATATCTTGTTCTTTAAATTTGTATTGATACGACATATAATCTAAATTAGTCTTTTTACCAATAACATTGTTTACATTTGTTTTGATATAACCCATACTTTTACCAAAACGGGTTAATTCAAATATTTCTGCTGGATTTGGTGCCATTTCCAGATATAATGCATATCTATCATCTGGCTTAAATGCTTTTATTTTAATGTCTTCATTTAAATTCTTTTTCTTGTTAAATAAGTTATCTTCATACTCTGATTCTCTATATAATCTTAAATATAAATCACCATACTTACAAAGACTGTAGACCCACTTATAAATATTTTTATTTACGTTAATTGAATCCAAGAAGAAATCTACTAATTGCGATACTTTTGAGTCCGATGCTTCTACCCAAACAATATTGCCTTTTTCATTTCTTTCGGTGGCTTCATTTGCATGAGTTTCAATAATAGCACTTATTGCACCATCTTCACACATCGAATCAAAAATGTTGTACATTTCATTACGAGTTTGTGCAACATTAGATAACGAATTTAAAGAAGACACATTTAATTGCGAAGACATTCCAGTAGCAATTATATTATCATATAGAGAATGAGTTAAATCAACATCATTTTTCTTTTCTTTCGGTGGAATAGAATTCGCTTTTTTGTTATATAATTCTGAATCGTTAACAAAAACGCCATTGTTTATTTGATCATTCATATTTAAACCACTTTAAATTCTAAAAATTTTTATAAATATAAATACAATTTACCACACCATAATTCCTTGTGAAACATATGCAGCAGAATCATCAAATACTGGTTTTGCAGGACCAAATCCAAAATCTATATCTTTTGCATTTTTATTCGGATGTAATTCTGAAAATGCTTTTTTCATTTCATCTTCAAAATCAATATTAATTTGTTGAAGTTCTAGATCTGAAGTGTTATTTGTCATACTTACAGATATAGATGTTTCCAAATCGTCACCATATTCATATACGTATTGATCTGCATATTTACTTGCTTGGAAAATAGAGCCACACATCGCATCTGCGATATCTTTTGAGTTATGTACAAATACCCCCGAAGATAATGCAAAGTTATGATTATCTTCTATTTCAATATCATATACATCAGCTCTTTCATTAAGAACTTGAATAGAAACAACTTTATGATTTATTTTTTTAGGAACAGAAACATTTTGTATATGTACATTTTTTAATAAAAATTTTTCAATAATTCCATTATTACACCATTTTCTCAATGAAGTTTGTTTAGATATTTTTTGTTGTATTTCGTTACTTGTTACATTATTTAGAGAATTATCTTTAAAATTTCTATGACGAACTAAATACTTCTTACCATAAATTTTAATTGCAACCCTTTTGTGTTCAAAATGCCATTTATTTTTAATTGGTTCATAATACATTTTATAATCTGATGTGCCTTCATTGAAATATTTTTTACACAATGACATTAAACTTTCACCGGGCAATAAATCTTGAGCCTGTACGTAATTTCCATCTTTGGTCATAAATTTGTGGTCAGGAGTACATTTTATAATCTCACCATTATCAAGAGTAACAGCAACTAAATCTGAATCTTTTTTAGTACGCCAAGCTTTATTTATTTTCTTTGGCTCTATTATTCCTTTTTCTAAATTTATTGAATATACAAAATTATCTTTCCCGTCTTCCCATTCTTTTACTAAATCAAAGAAAGAAACTTCTCTTCCATCAATTAAACTAACGTTTGTGTCTCCGGTAAAACATCCATGATCTGGGTGGTCGATTTTTCCTGTATTATTATTTCTTTCAAGAGAAATAACTTCATTAGTTAAAGTATCACATTTTTTAAATAATCTTAATCTCTGTTCATATATAACACTTCTGAAATATTGATAAGGTATACATATACGATCCGAACTCACTCTATCCACAGATAAAATATCTGTGTTAAAATGCTCTGTTTTTAGTTGTTGTAATAAATCATACGATTGGAACGTATCGGCACTTACTAGTTTTATATTAAAACCTTGTTGTCGTAACCATCTAATAAATTGTCTATTTTTTTCAAACGAAATTTGATATCCTTTTGGCGCTTTAACAGAAACTGCAAATGCTGGTTGAAAATATAAATCATTAGAAGTGGGTCTTCCTGGTTCAGATGGTTTCTTTCCATATATCCAAGTTCCACCAATACCAGTTTTATCTCCAGAAATCGACATATCAAGATGTATAAATAAAGGTTTTGATTTTAATTTTGAAGGAACTCTAGACAAATCAAAGAAATCACTATATTGTTGTTTATCATCAACAGCATTTCCTACTTCTATTATATCTTTTATAAATGGATTCTCTACATCATCACATTTACATTGTTCCCATCTAACTCCAGAAATATAAGTACTTAAATCAGAAGAGCTAATTCCTGCAAAATCACATAAAGCTCTATCTATGTCATCAATAAAATCTGGTTTTAAATCAATAGGAGCATTAATTATTTTATATCCTTGAGATGTATAAATATCATTTTCTTCATCGTCTTTTATTATTTGAGAAGTTAAAAATCTATTACCTACAGCTATTCTAAATGTTTTATCTGAATACGTTCCTTTTGGTTTTACATCCCACACGGCTTCATCTACAATCATTGTATTATCGCCTTCACTGATTGCTTTCTTTTTCATATGCTCTTCAAGAAATGATTTTTCACTTCTTTTAGATGAAGCCAATATTACAATTCCTGGATTTTTGCCGCCTTGAGTAAAACGCGTTTTCATACCACCAATAGCAGTATCAATCATATCAATAGCACGTCTTTTTTGTTTATCTAGATCTTGTGTGGGGATAAAACTAATTTCATCAAAGAAACTTGCAAAACAGGCTTGTCCTATGACATGTCGAGGTTGAGAACCTATAATAATATTTATATAAGTTGGTGGATTCCACATTATTTCTTTTGTGCCGGATAATGTACCTCTTTCCATAAACCACGGGGATAATTGAATTGAACTTTGAAATTTACTTACACCAATATCATATGCTAATGCTTCAGTGATATTCATGAACGAAAATGCAATTTTTTCCGACGGTCTCATATTGAAATATGCTAAAGGATTTTTTAAACACATAACCCTATACATAAGATATTGCATAATTGCAACAGCTACATCGGATTTACCCAAACCTCTTGCACCACTTTCAATAAAATTATTTACAGAAGTATCAATATTATTTGGAAATAATTGTTTTAGCTTATTTAACCAAAAAGGATATAATTTAAATGAGCCGTCAGGTAAATGCCAAGAATTTCCCATATAGGTTCTGTCTTTTAAAAAAGTTTCTATATCAACAGGAACTTCATTATAGTCAGCATAAAGTATATCATTATATTTTTTTGATTGTCCATCTTTTGATACTTCATTTAGTATTTCAAATACTGCTTTTCGTTCTTTTTCACTTAGTGTAGATAAATCTATTCCATTTAGTATATCTTGCATTATTTCACCTAATACTTTAATTGAATACAACAAAAGGAAGTCAACATTAAACAATGCTAACTTCCTGTATTTTTAATATTAAAATTTTATTTTGCTAGACACTGTCTACTCATATTTTTATTAGTAAATTATATATTATTAGTTTCTATATATAAAGAATTTTTCTATTTTATATCTATTGTTACACAAGATAAGTAATTACGTTATTTAGCTTCAAGTAGTATTTTCAATATAGTAATTTACTTAATCTTTATTTTACTTTTAGATATCCTATATTCCACATCTTTTGTTGAAATAATTATAATTTCATTATTTTCTCTTATTTTGAAATCATCTTTTAATTTATCTTCATATTCGAATACTCTATCTGCATCCCATAAAAGTTGATTTTTAAATTCTTCTATATTACTAAACGTATAATCTAAAGAATTTTTTGCTACTTTTTCAAGTTTCCTTTTTATTTCAGTTTCGTTCTTCTTTGCCTCTTGTTTTTCATCTGCAAAATTAACAACCATTACAGGAAATTTAATATCCCAACCAAATAATTCTCCTGCAACATACATTCTATGTCTGCCTTCTTGAGTATTTCGAGCATAATCTAATGTTGTTATAGGAAATTGTTTTTTATATTTAAGTATAACTTCTTTAAGATGTTCAAGTACTTGAACATCTGCTTTTATTTGATTTATCTGACTATTGTAAGAACTCTTAAATATCTTGGCACACGCATGAAAATATTCGTCAGGTGTCATTTGGACTATATTAGCTTTAAGATTTTTTTCTTTTTCCATATAGTCTGAATCAGTGATAAAATCATCATAATTGGTTCCTGTATGACGGGAGTCAAATATATTACTCCCGTCAACCGTACCAGTACCATAATCATAAAATTGTTTTTCGGAATCTAAATAGGCTTCAATAATTTTAATCTTCATTTTAAAATTTATTTAATGAAACTTCTGCTTCAATTTTATTTTTAATATATGATTCTAAATCACCGATAATTAATTCTAGTGCGTTTTTTAGATCATCTGTTAAAATATTTACTACTGCATCAAAACACATTTGAAAAGCTTCTTTTTGTGCTTCAATATCAAATGCGTTCTTTTCTTTTAGAGCGTCTACATATGTTTGATTAGTTGCGATAACTGCTTCTGTAATTATTTTATCAAGAACACTAAGATAGTTAGAGACTTGTTTGTTACTAGTGTTTTGTTTTAATTCATTAATCTTAGATTTAACCAGAAAAATTATATATAAAGTTGCAATGCCGAGTAGTGGAATAATTACTGTTTCAAATATTTGTTGTAATATTTCAATCCAATTCATAAATTACTCCTCATTATAATCTATGCAATCTTCAATTTCTTCATTATTATTCTTATCCCCATGTTTTACTTTACTGGTTTTAATAATTGCTAAAGCAACTATTTCTGTTCCCCAAAATGCAAACCAACAAGTTGTTAATGTAGCACTAATTTCCATGCCGGTTTTATATTGAAGAAAAAAATCAGCGGCGGTATACAAGATAATTGCAATAACAATGATAACTAACATTATTTTAGAAACGCCAGTTTTTTGCATAACAACTATTCTCCATTATTTCTTAAATAATTTAATAATCTCATTAACTATTTTTCTAATGACTGAAATTTTTTTTGTTTCATTTATCGTATCTACAGATAATGCAGCTGCTACTACATTTTCTGAGGGATTAATCCATGCATCAGGCGAAGATCCATTTTTTGCTAAAGACAGTGCGTACATTCCATCATAACCATTTGGATACTTATTGTAGATGTAATACGTTCCAGGTTTCCATGTGCCTACACTATTCTTTTTTGCCTTAGCATTTGCAGCAGTTGTATAAATTCTAATTCTAGTAACTACTTTATATTCATTTGAAGTAATTGTTGGAGTGGATGATTTAACATTTTCCGTAGGATTAATCCATGCATCTGGGGAAGAACCATCTTTTGCTAAAGATAGTGCGTACATTCCATTATATCCATTAAGATATTTGTTGTAGATGTAGTATGTGCCAGCTTTCCATGTTCCAACACTATTTATCTTTGATTTTGCATTAGCTGCTGTAGTATAAATTCTACATGTAGTTACTAATGTATACGTTTTCGCAGTGGATGGAGCAGGAGGTGTTGTTTGAATAATATTTTCTGAAGGATTGATCCAACTACCTGCTGAATTACCTGTTTTGTCCGTAGTAATATTATACATACCATCATATCCATTTGGATAATTTCTATAGATATAATATGTACCTGCGGAATATGTTCCTTTACTATTTTTCTTTGCTTTAGCATCTGCTGCGCTTACGTATTTATTTACTTTAGTAACTAATTTGTATTCAGTTCCTTGCAATGCAGCACTTAGATTTGCATTTACTTTTGAAGCAATGTCACCCATCTTATTAAGTAAATAACTACCTGGACAAGAGGTGTCTGCGAACCATCTATGTATCGTCATGTTCTGCTTTTCTATATTACCAATAAGAGACTTATCATTTACCCAAAGTAATTTTTTAATATTATTTCTTTTACAAATATCTGTCACTAGTTTAATAAGTGAATTATAAGCAGCATCTTTAACTGCGTAAGGCTCCTTTGTATCACTTGCAACTTCAATTGTAATAGCCCTATGGTCATTAGAAGCGGATGAAGAACACCATGAACGGTCTTTTTCGTCACAATACAATCCAATTTTACCATCATAACCAATACCATAATTTGAAGAAGCCTTACGGGAAGCAGGATAAAAAATATCTCCAAGTGTCTGAACGGTACATTGCCCTTCTACGCAGTGAATTGTGATAGTGTCAATTATATGATTCCTTCCTATTGTTTTATTAGGAGAAATCTTAGTATAATTTACTAAAGGACTATTAGTAAATGTTTGAATAGATGTAGCAGTTACACCAGCTACAAACTCTTCATCAAGATTGGAATCTCCATAACCATTGGATAATTCTCTTAATGCTGATTCTGATAATTCATCAATTTCTGTAATAATTTTATCGTTCATAAAATCACCTCTTTACATTCTTAATTATAAACAATAATCTTCTTCGATGATATAATTTAATACCATTTTACTATCTTAAGATACTGTAATTGTGGCTGCTTCTCCTGTAAATGTGCCAGCATAAGACTTCGCTGTACCAGTAAATGTGGGAGTACTGACTGCACCACTTGGTATGACGCTACCAGTAGAAGTAAGTGCGGAACCAGTAAACGTTAACATCGTTCCGGTACCGGTAAATGAAGGTGCAGAAACTCCCGTTAAGAAAGATGCTGTTTTAGGAGAAATTGTAACAGTACCAGAAGGAGTGTAACTTGCAGAAGCTGCTGAACCTTTAAATGAAAGCACTGTACCTACTCCTGAAAATGAACCAGCAAGTGTTCCAACAGTAACAGTTTTAAGAAATGCGCTTGTCGTAGTTGAAACAGATACTGAACCAGCAGGTGTTCCAGATACAGACACTGAACTAGAAGAGCCCGTAAACGTTAGCATCGTTCCGGTACCACTAAAAGATGCCGTAGGTGTTCCAGCTGTACCAGCAAATGAAGCAGAAGCCGACGTCATTGCAGATCCTGTCGTTGTTCCTGGTGTGTTAATACTAATCGTTCCAGATGTTTCTGATAATGTAAGAACACCATTAGAAACACTTGCCGTAAATTTATTTGCAGTAGTCGTTCCAGTTGGAGCAGAAACTGACTTAACAAACGTAGCGGTGGATGGAGTAATCGAAACAGAACCTTTTGGTGTAAACGAAGCTACTGTAACTGTTCCGGCTGGAGTATATGTTGCTGTTTGCCCACTAGTTGGTGCTGCTGATTTAATTGTTCCTGCTGGAGTAAATGTACCAGAAGAAGTTAATGCAGAGCCAGAAAATGTTGCAGTAGCTCCTGTTACCGCAGACCCAGTAGTGCTACCCGGAGCACCAGAAATTGTAACTGATCCAGTAGGCGTATAATTTGCAGTTACACTGGAAGATGGAGCAGCAGCTGAAATAGTGCCACTTGGAGTAATCGAAACAGAACCAGCGGTACCTGAAAATGATGCAGTTGCACTTGTCATAGCACTTGCCGTAGTGGTTCCTGGCGCACTTACTGTTCCGGCTGGAGTATATGTTGCTGTTTGCCCACTAGTTGGTGCTGCTGATTTAATTGTTCCTGCTGGAGTACCACTGACAGAAACAAAACTAGATGAACCAGTAAATACAGGAGTTGATATAGTACCAGCCGGTGTAACTGATGTGGAAACAGCACCTTTTGGAGTATATGAACCACTTGCACTATTTTTCTTTGCAAGTGTGCCTAATGAACTTGTTGCGCTGCGAGCAGTAGTATCTTTAATATCATACGTTGTTGAACCTATTTTTACTTTACTAATTTCCGCCATCGTCGTTTTCCTTATTATAAAAAATCATTTTATTCGGTAATTGTCTGTTTAATATCTACTAAACTAGAAATTCTGTTAGAAAATGTTATAAGAGTTTCTATAATTTCTTCTTTCGATTTTATTGTATTTATAGAACAATATTCAATTCCGATGAATCCAATCATATACCCATCTGAATCTTCCACTGGTACTAGATATGCAGATTCAGCATGTCTGTCTTTAAAAAAACAATAAATATAAGGAGAAGATTCTTCAATATCTTTAAGAGATTCTACTACGTACTGTTTGTTTGTTTTTAATGAATTTACAATATCTGCATAATTTGTTCTATAAAGCGCTTGTGACGTGTTAGCACATGGAGCAATTCCTCTTCCAACAACCTCATTTATACAAGACATCTTTTGAAAACTAAGTCCCGATAATGATTTACCACCATTATGAAATAAAAATAAATAAGTTCTATCCGAGTTTAATTTATTTTGAATTTTTTGTAATAATTCTCTTATTGATTCATTTATTCTATCCACATGATAAGATTCTTCGGTGCTTGGGTGTAACTTGTCTATCTTTTGCGAAAATTTTTCAAATAAACCATTGATAATTTTATTTCTATCTAAAACCATTTTAATATATAGAAAGACTAAAATACCACTGCACACGAGAGGTAATCCATAGTCACCAATAGCTTTTAATACATTTGTAAATTCCAAGATAAAATCACTTCCCTGTGTAAGATATTTCAAATATTATATACAATAAAAGTGGGCTCTATAATAAATATAGAGCCCACACTATTTAATTAGTTTATGTAATTACTAATTCACCATCATCAATATTTACAGAAACTTGTGCATATTCGGCATTGGTAACATTAGTTGAATTTAACATTCCAGCAAATAAAACATCGTTATTCTGTACATATAAAGCAAAAATATCATTTACATATGCTGTATGATTAACTCCATTCCAATATCCATGATCCCCAAAAGTTAAAAGTAATGAAGAACCGGTAAACACTACACGTGGTACGTCTACTGGGTATAATGTCGTCGTTGTACTACTTAAACGACAAAGTAATATCGTTCCACTTGGAGGTTGTGAAATATCAAGAACAATTGCATTCTCTCCGTACTGAGGTGTAGCGCTGTCGATAAAACAATCATATAAATGTAATCCTGCTAATGTTGTCACTTCATTAATTTTTTCAATTAACAATTTATTTGATACAATTGAATTATCTGTGGTGCCTTGAGTTTGAATTTCTGCATGACCATCTTTAAATACTAAAAATGCATTTGATCTTGCTAAATTTGAAGTACCATTTCCTACTTCAAATAATGAATCTGGTTGTGGATCATTATATTGACCAATTACACTTTGATTTTCTGCACCTGTTTTTGTGTGTAAATTACTTGCACTTGAATGTGAATACGTTGCTTCATTATTTTCTACATCATTATGTACTTCTGAATTTATTCCACTACCTCTAATAGCACCTAAAGGAATTCTTTTAGTAGAAGTATCCATAAACAATTCATTAGTATCAGTTGTAACAAGCACTTCACCATCAGTAAAGGTTTTTGGAATATTGCTTTTATTTCCTCTTCGAAATTTTACCTTTTCAGGCATTTACTTCACCTCTAATTCTCTAGGCTGCATTTTAATAAGAAGATATATAACATAAGAAAATTTCATATACACATCCAGATCCACCAGTTGTAGAAAATGTCCATTTAAATGCTGTAGAACTTTTACGATATATCAATTCGGTACCTTCGCCTTCACCATGTATAAAACCAACACACACGGAACTAGATTCATCTTTTGTTGGATATGGTAATCCAGTTAATTCAACAGTGGTTCCTTTTGGTCCCCACGCACCAAGTGGTTCCGAATTATAGTTTTGACCACTAATTAATACGATATTACCTACTTTACTATACTCACATAAAATAGGATCATTAGATTGGCTATTGTATAACGTACATATTCCTGCTTCTGTCGTCGGACAACTAACCCAATCGGACCAGTGTATTGTTGGTGCAAGTTGTGATCTTCCGGAGCCTCTAATTTTAATGCTTGGCAGACCCATGCCATTAGTTATTGCAATTTGATATCTAGAGGCTCCCATGGCGGAGCCTAAAATATTCATATCTTCAGTTCCAAGATCTATAAGAATACCATTATTATAAGTAGTATAATAAATATTATTTATTTTCGACCAACTTTCATTGGTTGATAAAACATCAACAAGAGGAGAAGCTGATAATGGACGAAGATTATTAAAATCAGACTCAGCATGAACATTTTTACCAATTTTTAAGTAATAACTTCCGTCATCTCTTCTAATAACTCCTGGTTGACCATCTCCAAGGATCGCATTCGTTGTTTTCCAAGAGTTTTCGTCACCTCTTTTAAATTGAATCATATTTATACCAATCCCTCTTATTTGAGTGTGAATAAATCTTTATATATGGAGAGAAGTGAATAATATTCTCCTTCTCTCCAAAATTTATATCTTAATACGTCTTCTAACCAAATTGCAAATGGACTAATTATAAACCATAATAATCCATAAGGTAAACAAATTTGTCCCAATATGTTAAATGCATAATTTGAATAATTCCAGATATTAAGTTGTAACCAAATATTTAATATACATCCTGAAATAAATTCAATGGATAAGACAATTATGGTACTAATTAAACATTGAAATATAATCTTTAAATTATAAAATTTTGGTATTTGATTTATTGACCCAATACAAATTCCACATAAACCACCAATTGGTAACATAACTATATTAGCATAACCACCGGATCGAATGTGCCAAATTCCTTCAAGAGCGTAGTAAATAGTTCCAATTAGAAACCATAAAACCAAAATTTTATATATCTTTTTCATAGAGTATCTTACTCACTTATATTCATAGTACCAAGCAATGAGTTAATTTTATCTTGAATTTCTTTAGGTAATTCAGTGTCCCAAGTTAATGCCTTTACTTTGTTTCTGTCATTTTCTGTATATGAAAATAGTAATTCTTCAAGACCATCAGAACGGAATCTACAATTAAATATATAAGCAGTAGCAGCTTGATATAATTTCATAAATTGTTCAGCAGTATAAACCATATGGGATACTCTTGAATCATCTCTCCAAGTTACACTAGTGGCACCAGCTTGAATGATGCTTGCTAAGTCTCTCATATCCATTTGATGTCTCTCTGTGAGAGAATAATGTAAACTTCCAAGAGGACTGTCATGATCATCCTTTAAACCAAGATCAATATCAATACCACTAATAATCTTATCTTCACACCAGTGCTTAATTTGTTGTTGCTTATCTTCCACAAGTTGTTTAAATGGCACTTCAGGGAAAATTACGGTAGGCGTATCTCCCCAAATTTCAAGTATATCATCCCAAGTTACTGGAACAGTTGATTCTATTTCTTCTGGCCTATCTTCACCTTTATCAGGATTAGGAACCATTACGGTTTTAACGATTTCCTCTCCGTTGTCAAAAAACCGTTTTATAATTTCTCTACCGCGAGCACTATTTTCATAACAACCTCTCCAATTAGAACCATCTTGTCTAATGAGAGTTACAATATTATTATCTACTATAAACTTTAACACGTATGTATACTCCTAATTATGAGTCGGCTTCATAACATAACATAAATTCAACGGTCTCACCAGACGATCCGTCTTTTGTTGGCACCAAACGAAATGTGGCCGTGTCTTCTGATACAATTGCAACTGTATCAGTTTCCATTCCTCTAGCTACTCCAACAACACCGTACTTATTATATGCGACAAATGGCATTCCAGCTACATCGTAATACTCTCTGATTCCGGATTGTGAACTCCACGGAATATTGTGTACTACAGAACAGCCTTGTATTATAACTATTTTTCCAATCTTATAATACGTAGAATCACATGGATTTCCAGTAATATATATCGTACATAAACCAGAACTTATTGGAACAGGGGTTACACTATTATCTTTTATATCGTAAGTAGTATTACCAACTTTAATTTGACTAATCGTAGCCATTAAGTTACCTCTTATTTATAATAGAATTGATAAGATATCAATTACAATTTATTTATATTTTTATACTTTTGAATCAGGGGAAACAGTAATCTTAGTTCCTGTTCCTGCAAATGTTGCAATATTTGTTCCGGCTTTCGTGCCTGTAAATGCAGCGGTAATTGCACTTGATGAACCTTTAAATGTACCTTGAGTAACAGTTACTGTAGGCTGTGTAACTGCATTTTCAATTGTACCAGTAACGGAACCTGTAGAAGTTATCTCTACGTCTTCTCCTGTGAATGTTGAAGAAACACTACCACTTGGTGTAAAACTACCAGAAGAGGTCAGTGTTGTTCCAGCAAACTTAGCTGTTGCCCCAGTCATGAAAGAATCAGTTGACGTATTTAATGTTACCGTAGGGGTTACTGTACCACTAACTGCGCCGGTTGAGAAACTTAATGTTTCTGTATCGCTTGCATAACTGGCTAACATTGCAGTTGTTGTTCCTGAAAATGTTGCAGTAGCAGATTTAACGGATGCGGCAGTAAGAGCATCTGTGCTCGTAGGTGTAATAGTAACTGTACCAGCAGGAGTACCAGAAACTGAAACAGCTCCTGGATTACCGGTGAAACTTGACGTTACATCACCAGCTATTTCTCCAGTACCACTAACTGAAACTGAACCACCTGAAAATGTGGATTCGACACTAACATCAGTTAAACTAACTGCAGTACCACTAATTGTACCAGCAGGAGTTACACTACCACTAATTGTACCAGCCGGTGTGTAATTAACAGTAATCGTACCAGCAGGAGTGTAACTAACCGATGCCGTATCTGAATATGCAAGCTTGCCAAGTGAACCAAGATCACCAAGCTCTACCCAGTTTTCACCATCCCAGATGAATTCTTTAGTATTATAAGTGCATACATCCCCTGACTTACCTGAATACGATTCTTCGTCTGCATTTAATCCAGATGTACTACCATCTGTAATTGCAACTTCAGAAACACCTACAAAGTGCATTGGTGAGCCTAAACTATTAATTAACGAACGAGCAGTAGCATCTTTTATTGTATAATCAACGCCACCTAATTTTATTTTACTAATATCTGCCATTATATGATTCCTTTCTTATTTTTATACTTTAAAATCTAATGCTTCCTCTATGTCAATATATTGAATAGTAGGAAGTTTTACTTCCTGATCTTCTACCTCTTCAATATAACCTTTTTCTCCAAATTTAATTTTTGGAATATGAATGTTTTCACCAAACTTTGGCTCGAGATTGCTACTGTTATCTCCAATAATTCCATTATAAACTTTTGGAGGTAAAATTGATAATAAATCCCAATCAATTCCATCGTAAGTAACATATAACTCTTTAAGATCATTTTCTCCACTTATCACACAAAGTGTATTAGGAGAAATATTTTCAATCGGTAATTTAGTATATTGTTTTACTGTTCTTGTATATTCTTCCGAGCCCACAAAGAATCTTCTGGAATCAGAACAAAAATATAAGACATTATTATTCTTTACACAAGTGTCGTAAGCAGCTTGATTACCGTATTTGAATTCAACAATGCTACCAGCTTGTGGCATTTTAATCATTACCTCCTTATTAGCATTATCGTATTATTTATACAAGTTAATTTTATTGTTATTCGTTACTTTTTAACAATGGAGGGAGTTAGAATCTCCCTCCATTGCACATCTTATTAGTCAGACGCAATTGCTTCCCATGTAATAGCGGAATCAGAACTAGCTAACGCTTGTTTCTGTCCATCTGCAGTGATAATATATGCGATAGTAGAACTATCGTTAACAACCGCTACAAGCTGTCCTGGATATGCAAAATTGCCTGCAATATATTCGTCTAGTTTCTCAACGCTTGAAAATACAGAGTATTTATCAAGAGGTAGACCATTCAAGCGTTGAATAGGCACACCTACACCCCAAACGGCTTTACCTTCTGTCTCTAGATAATTAAATAAATCAGTTCTTTTAGTAGCCATAAATTTATTATCTCCTTTCTGTATCTTCTTATTAAGAAATTGTTACGGTATATTTTGCTTCATCAGGTGCTCCACCACCATTATGAATATAATATACATCATATTCTACGGCTGTATATCCT
The DNA here is from genome assembly GCA_947598285.1 of uncultured Bacilli bacterium. GTDB lineage: Bacteria > Bacillota_I > Bacilli_A > RF39 > UBA660 > Ventrenecus. The sequence continues at coordinate 120,658 of CANQFE010000001.1, read as the reverse complement.
TCAGCACCTTCAACTTGTACACCGGTAATCTTTTGTCCATCCCCGAAAGGAGCTTGGTTGGCACTATTTAATACTTTAAGGGTACCAGTCTTCTTATTCTTAGGTATTGCGAAAAATACTTCTTGACAATTCTTAGGAAGTGTAATTGCGGAAGTAGGAAGTGAAGTTCCAACATTACCAAGAGCACGAACTTGCTCACCAGTAATTATAGGTACATCAGAAATAATTGTATCACCCGATAATTTATAGCCCCAAAACCAACCTCTGTAGCCAGTAATTGTTCCAGATGCTGTAGCTTGTGTAGTTGTGCCTGCTGCAATAGTAACATCGTCTTTCTTGGTACCAAGATAAGAATAAGCATCATTGCCTTTTGAATAATCAACTGTTACGGATACCTTATAAGGATCCATATCATCAGTAACTTGGAAGGAAGGTAACGTACCAGATGCTTCACTTGCTGAATTTGATTTAGTGTCAGTGACATGATATGTGGTGGCTGTACAACCAGCATTAACGGCACTTTCACTATCTATTGTTACACTATATTTACCATCAGTATATTTTACACTATATGCAGGAGTAATATTTGTTCCAACTTCTTTTGCACCTGCATTTGTTAACGTAATAGTAGCAGTTGGAAGTGTTGCTATAGGATCGATATCTTTTGATAATGCATCAATTAATAATTGCTGAAGAGAAGTATCAGATGCAATTTCAGAACCAACAGCTAAATTACCCCAAGAGGTAGTAAGTTTAATCTTATCGGTGGTTTTAACTGTTGAAGCATCCGCAACCATTTCTGCAAGGCTAACATCGACTGTATCTCCATTAGTCATTGTTAACTCTAATGTTTTACCATCGTCTTTTAGTTTTGCACTATTTAAGAACTTTTCTTTATCAAGGTCAACAACTACTTCTTGCCCGTCTTTAGTTGAAAAATGTAATCCAATTTTATCGGCTTCCTGATTAGAAGATTCACCTACGGCTACATTTACAAAAGCCTTGTCATATTCTTTTAAATCGTTTTGAATCTTTTCAGTTACTTGCTGAACAACGCTATCTTTAAGATCAGTCTCAATGTCTGATTTTATAGTTTCATTATTTGCTTCTACATATTTTTTTACAACATCATCGGTAACAAGTTTCGCATTCTCCGAAGACGTCTCCTCTCCAATGGTTGAAGCAAGAGCATCTGGAGAAAGTGAATCCATTGTAACCGAACCGGCTTCAATTGAATCACTTTCAATAGAGATAATACTATCCTCATTTTTAAAATGAATTGTTGCTTTATCATCTTTTACAACAAGATAAAATACATCTTCAAGTGCTGTGTCTGGTTGAGGTACAGCTTCAACGATTAAATAAGGCTTTGACATTAAGACAGCGCCTTTATACAGGCGATTGGTGTCTTCAATGAAATATAAAGCATTACTATCATAGCCAACACTATTTTTTAATGCATCATAAGCAGCTTGATTACCATACTTAAATAAAACCGTGTTTTTATTTGCCATATTCTACTAGTCCTTTCGATTTAAAAATCTCCCCAGTATTGATAAGAGGATATGATGCCCTTCTCAATCGTTACATTCTCTCCAGCCTTAACTACTCCAGCCATTGAACCATTAGCAAGAGGAATGGAAATAATACCATCTGAAACGGTAATATTATCACCAACTTGTACTAAACCTTTAACATTTTTTGACGCATTTAACAAAGATTGTTGAGAACTATAAAATTCCCAATCTCCAGCATGTGTAGAGGTATTATAGGGATCGGTTTCTAAGAAGATCCAAATTTCAGGATACTGTGGATCAGTTGCAGTTTTATCAGTAATAACTACTGTTACTAAATCTCCATTACGTGGATCTCTTTTTGCTTTCGAAGTTGTCTTAACAAACTGTGTTAATAGAGGTTTTAATTTAGCATTTTTATTTGCTAGATCATATTGAGCAGAAGTGACATCTAGACTACCAATCCATTGGTTTAGTTGTTTTAGCCTTGAAACTTCTGTATCAACATATAATTTGTTTACAGCGTGTTGATCTTTTGTTGGTGGTTTAGGAACATTAATATCGCCTTTAGCAACTGTTAAATTACCTTCATCAATATTAACATCACCTTTTTGTACGTCAACAGTTCCTTTTGTTAATATTAAATCTCCGTCAAGAGTTAAAGAACCGGCAAGTTTAAGATCGCCATTTTTGTTTATAACAAAAATGTTTTTTCTGCTTTCATTGCTTTCGCCCCATCCAATAATATAGACGGCATCTTTATCTGATACATTAAATTTACCAAGTACAAATTGATGCTCTCCATCTGCGTGGTTGTTTTCTCCAAACACAGCGGAATAAGCACCAGTTGCCGTGCTATTATTATAGTCATTAAAGATTTCACCGGAAGTTTGAATATCTAAAGTGGAATCTTCCGTCCACCCAGCAGAATGGCGAATTAGATCTTCAATAACTGGTTCTATTGCAGTACGTGCGTAATATCTAACGCCACGTTCCGTAGCCCAGTTAGCATATTGAGCAATATATGACACTAATGTGTTCATATTAAACTCATTTAAACGTGTTTGATTATTTATCCAGTTAATTGGTTGTGTTCTATTTTCTTGGTTATAATTTAGAAATGCTCCTGCATCATCAAATGATATACTATCCTTATTAGCTGGGTTAAGTGGGTTTTGTACAGAGTGAGATTCATCTTCTAAATTAATAATGTCTACAAGCTCTTGTAACAGTTCATTAAACTTTTGTTTGATGCCCTCTGTCATTTATTCTAATCCTCGTTAAATTTTTTCCCAAACATACATATCATCATTGTTACCACTACCGTTATCTCCATTAAGAGATTCCCATATCGATTCGTTATTATTAATAACACTAGTGGTATTTGTAATAATATTTTTACTATCTACATGTTTATTTGTCCCTGTAATAAAGAATTCTTTCATTGGAAGTATTGTGCTAATTACTGTTCTACTGCCAAACGTTTGTTCGAGTTTAGCGGTAATGAAATATTTACCAACTAATAAATATTCTGTATCAAGAGATTCTAATATAAATAATGGATTCCCATTTTCGTCTGTATCAGAATTTATATCAAGTTTTTTTCTAATAATAGCGTTTTCGAAACTTTCATGTGGTTGCAAAATTGCAACATATATATTATCACCTGGTTTAAGATAATATTTAGAACAAGTAAAATCCGAACCTTCATATATGTCAAGAGGAAATTCAAATGTATCTCCACGATCTATTGTAAATATATTTTTCTTAACTTTACAAAACATTTAATTTTACCTCTTTATTATATAGTAAACCAGTTATTTGGAACTATTGATGAAATATCAATATATATGTCGTTATTTAATTGTTGCCATTCAGAATCTTGTATGTCTGATTTTTGAATTGGCTCCCAAACAATTACATCACCTTGTGTCTGAATAGAATTATTAAATATATAATATGTTCCAGTAGTGGTATTATATTTTAATTTACTTAATTTACTAAGAATTGTTACATCATATTCTGTTACGAAATATGAAGATGAATCTGCTACAAATACGTCAATAAAATATTGCCCCTGTCTTAACTCTGGTGTATCCTCATTGTTAATAGTAATGCTAATTGAATTATTATTAACGCATGTATATTCATATATTACTTCACGACGAAAATTTAGAAATACAATTTTTAATGTTTTATCTGTCATCGGCACAGCGACATCTATTACGTCACCACCATACGGTAAATAAGTAAATTCCACATCTTGTACCCAAATATAACCATTAGTGGTTATATTCTGACATGTCCAAGAAATGTATTTAGAAAAGTTATAACATTTTTGTCCAATATGCCCAACAGTTACAGCATTAGGTTCTTCATTACCATAAAAAATAATAGATTGTTGAGGAACGTGTACTTGATGTTGAAGATTAAGTTTTAAAGTAAACTTTTCGCCCTCTACCCAATAAAATCTATTTATATTATGATTCTTATCTTTTATATAAAGAGGTGTTTTAAAATTCGTTTGAATTTCTGGTATTTTTCTTATTGGCGTTAGATTATATGCAGGATACGAATCGTCACCATAATTTTTAAACATCGACATAAAAACAACCCCTTTCGTTTAAACTTTATAATATTATATACAAGATATTTACATATTTGAAAAAATGATACTAAAAATAAAAATAGTGGGCAAAAGCCCACTATTTTTTTCTAATTATATTTTACTCTATGTAAATTGTTAATACCCAATCTTTTCCGTCTGGATAATGTGAAACTTTTCGTGGACCATTATACTTTAGTCCGAAGTGATTGGCAACTTCAATTGCTGATTTTAATCCTTTTTCTGAATTATCTCTTATGACGATATTACCGTCATAATTGGTACTTATTTCGTCATAACGTTTAATGCGATGTCCAAGATTTGCTCCAATCCAATCGTTCTTTGGATCCTTTGGATTCCCTTTGTATAAGCCTTGTGCTAAGGTGTCATATACTTGTAAAAATAACATGTCATGTTTGTTACTCTTATCTACTTGATTAATAAGAAACTCATCATCTGTAAACCTGTGACCTTTTTCTGGACGATAGATTTGAAGTAATTGCATGTCCCCATCATTTACACCATCGGCAACAAAGCCGAAACTGAAATGGGATATTTCCTTATCTGAATCTTCAACCTCAAATTCCTGATTCTCACTATCTACACTTATGACCTTATATAAATCTTCGCCTTCAACTTTAATTGCCTTAACTTTATTAATTGGAATTCCTGCAATTTTGTCTACTGCTATTGTTGCAGTTGCTTCATTAAGTAATTGATTAAACCGTTTACTTAATTTACTGATTGTATCATATGCTGAATGTAAACTATTTATATCAATTGATTCAGTAAGCTGTTTTACGAATGGCTTTTTTGAAGCATATTCCATAAGTAAAATACCAAGATTATATTCAGTGTCTTCACAAATCTTTTTAAGGTCTCTTTTAGAATACGATTCTAATATTTTATTCTTACTACGGGTAATTATCCAACTTTCTTTCATTCTCTTTTCTAGTACATCAGAAGGAGGAGTTTGTTCTTTAATTTCATACTCACGAAGCTCTGAAGTGGTAAGGAATCGATTCAACCTAAAATATGTACCATTATCTACATCAATCCATTCTAATACTTCGCAATCCTTTGGAATAAGTCCAGGACCAAGTCCATGCTTACCAAAAAACCAATAACCATCTTGAGCATAACTTGTATCAAGTTTTAGTTTATCCTCGGTTAGACGTTCTTTTCTAATATACTTTTCTAATACTTCAATATCACCATCATGATATACACTAAAAGGAATACGATAAGCTTGGTTAATATCGTTATCTTTATATGCAATAGCAAATTTCTCCGCGGGAAGATTTACTGAATATGCACTATCAACAACATATCCCATATCTTTTAGTTTGTTACATACTTCATTCCAAGTCTTCTCAACAATATGAAATCCGTCATTAAAATCATCCTCATTAAGAGTTCTATTAACAACATGTTCATTAAGAGTTCTAGGAATTTTAATTTCAACTTGCCCTTTATTAAATCGCATGTTTATGTACCCTCCTATTCTTTCTTATATATAGAATAATAAAAAATATGAAAAAAGACAACTAATTTTTATTTATCTTATTATATACTTGAAGCTTCTTGTGTATTTTCTTGATTAATAATCTCTGTTGCTTCTTGTTCTCCGTCTTGTACGTTACTTACATTTGGAGATACTAATTTCAACGCAGTTTGTAACATGCCAACATGGTTTACTTCTTCATTGGTAATATCTTCAATAATTTTAGCAATATCTTCTCTTCCTTCTGCACGAGCAGAAATTACTAAATCATTATATGATGAAATTGTAGTCCATTCATCATTGATAGATGTAATAAGTAAATTTGACAATCCAGCATCAGGACCTTCTTGTGGTCCTTGATTATTACATTCTTCAACACTTAATATTTTACAATTATCTTCCGGGGTAAAATAATTAACAACATCATTAACCGCAGTATCAGGATTATCCGAATCTATGATACTATAATGATAATCCTCTTTCAATAGATAATTAATTCTATATTTCTTCATTATATGTTCTCCTAATTTCTTTGATTCCAACGATAATTCTTTACTTGATAATTCATATTTCTTATTCTTTAAAGAATCTAATAAACCTAAACTTCTTATTTCTTTAAATAATTGATTACCAAATCCATATTCACCTTCGGTCATTATAGATTCTCTTCTCATATTATATAAATTATTTATTTCGTCTTGTATGTCTATTGCCCTGGAAGATGTAGATAAGATATTTTCAATTCTATTTTTATATTCAGTTAATTCGTTAATAAAATTCTGATCTTTACTATAGTCTATATTTTCTATCTTCGTTGGAAATTTAATCCATTCTTTTTTAAATAAGGAATATATTCCATTAGATTCAGTGGATGCTTTAACGTCTTCTACATATAATTCGACTTGTATTCCTTTGATGGATAAATCATAATTTTTATTAAATGAAGATTTTTCCGAATTACACGCTATTTGTACTAATTCTGGATCACATGATATATTTTCCATGTTAACTACAATGTGTACATCTAAATCAGATTCTTCTGTATAATTATAACTTGCATTGCTTCCAACTAGATTAACATCTATTACGTCGTTTTCCGTAATAACCTCTGATGTTGATATATATTCAGATACTATTTTTATTAATGCTTCTTCAACATCTGATTTTAATATATTGCCATCCCATATCTTTGGGTTTAATGTGTCATGCAATTCAAATGATTCAGTTATTTGCATTTTATTTAACCCTTCTTTATGTTAATAGAGACTATTTTCGTTTTGTTACCCCAGTAATCAATAGTAACATCACCTATTGTTGTTTCGACGTCACCATCATATATTTCTTTTTCTATTGTAACGTCAATTGGAACTTTTGCTATTCCTTCTACTACATAACTTCCATCTTCTTGTGTTTCTGGAAGACTTATTATTGATTCTAATATTTCTTGGAAGCAATCTTCATACTCCACATCGGCACTGTACTTATCGGATATGTATGGTTCATTTTCGCTATCTAATAAATCTTTTTCATTCTTACATATTCCATCTACTATGTCAAATGAAATTTTAAAGTCTGTAGTTACGGTATCTGCTTCTGTAGTTTCTTCTAAATCTGGTCCGTCATATATAGGACTTCTTGGATCGTCTCTTGTGTCCTGTATCCAATCTGGGTAACCATCTTCGTGTAAGATATTTGAATTCCTAGATTTTCGTGGAACTTTTATTTCTACATTTTTAGCTTTTAATGCATTCATTTGAACATATTCGTCTGGGGTTATTTTTTGTCCCTTATACGTATATATTAAATCATTTGCATTATATTGTTTGCCATTAACAGTTACTGTATAGTCAGCTGCTTTTCGATTGTTATCATGTTCTATTTCTTTAGCAGCATTCCAAACGTTTTTTACACCATTACGTGCTTTTTTAGCTGCTGCATAAGCATCTGTGGTCTTAACAGCATTACTAATATTCTTATAAGCGACACTATTTTTTACTTTATCTACTTTTGTTTGTATATTATTTTTATACCACTCACTGTCTTTGACACTATCTTTAATGGCAGAGCCTACACGAGAAAGGTCGTTTAAAATACCTTCATCTAATTCGTCTTCATCGTGTAATAAAGAAATTTTTCTATTGAATGCATTTTGTAAACGATTGTATGTATCAAGAGTTAATTGTGCTTGTGTATCATCCTCAAATACTTCTGGGCGCCTACGTTCGAAGTCAAGTTGTTTATTAAGATAATTTAATAAACTTTCTGCATCATCTAAATCAGATGTGTTACCATAATAAACGTCATCTTTCCAATCCTGCCAGCTATGTGCTAGATATTTACCTTTTGGAAATGGGAAGATATCTTCAAATTCAATTAGATAATCAAGTGTGTCAATAATTGTCTCTTTAAGTGGATCTTTTTTATATTCTTTTAATCGTATCTTCATCTAATTATCTTCACCTTTTTAAATTTTTATATAATATATAGCAGAAATAGAAGTAATGAATTTGTTATATTTCTTACTTCTATTTCATTGTGTTTATTTTCATTTTTATTTTGTACTTGAAGCTGTCTGTTTAAAATCTATATAGTCATTATCAATTGCTTCTTCAAATTTATCTATAAAGTATTTAATAAATTCATTAGAATAATGTTTAATAAGATCTCTTGGAACTTTAATTTTTCTCATGTCGATTTTAGTCGAATAAGATTCTTCATATCCTTTAAAAGATAGTGTTAAACTAATAATGCCATTAGTAATGTCGGCATCATATATTTCAGTAAAATTTCTAACTCCAAAATGTTCATCCACTGCTTCCAATACATCATCAATAAATTCATTTAAATCATCTTTAGTAAAATATTGATCATCAACAATGTCATATGCACCACCATAAGATGCTTCTGTAAGACTAGCTGGTTTTACATCTTTTTCTAAAGATTCATTACTAGCTAATTTTTTAATTTCTACCGGAATATCATCTAAATAAGATTTAAGCAATCTCTTAGCTTCTTGATATTTCTCTTTCCAGTAACTATCAAATTCATCGAAATCATCGAGATTATCTAATATTTCTTGATGAATTTTTATCAATCTGTTCTTTGCGGCTTCTTGTGCATTTGTATCAGCGTCCTTGAGCATCTCAGAACATTGCTCTATATCTTTTGTCCAGTTTGCATCATGTAGTAGCGGGGTTGAATATCCCTTTTCCATTTCTTTGGGATTTTCATACTTTTCACTAATACTATTGGTTTCATCAAATGTGGTACTAAATGCTTCAACAAAATCATCATCTTTATCGTCTTCTTTTTCAATATATGTTTTAGACGTTGTATAACCACTCGGAATTTTACCATCTACCGTAACATAATATTCAACGGGAGCTGCTCCATATGTTGCATTATATCTTGTAAAATTAAATACGATTCGATATTCCGTATCGTTTTCAGTAATCGTTTTAATTAGAAAATGGTCCCCAACTTCGTCAAATCCAGCATCAGTTAAAATATCGCAAGGTGACTTATCATCGGGACGATTATATAAGTCATCTGCTAATTTGTCTGCTTCTTTAATAAGATTTATAACAGTCTCATCGATATCTTCTGTTAAAGAACTAGTGTCTATTACGTCAGTCTTTTTTGTGGATTCTTTAATTACAATATTACCATTATAATCACTATATCCATAGCCTTCTGCACCACATTCATCGCAAATATAGTAATCGGAATCTACTTCCGGAACTTCAATTAGTGTCTTATTATGGCAAACAGGACAGATATGATATTTCTTATTACTAACATAAGATTTTTCGTCTTCGTTAATAGTTAGTAAATCACATTCATTTAACTCATCATAGTCGGCGGCATATTTTTCAATAAAGACATTATCAATGGTATTATCTTCACAGGAGGCTATTTTTGCAACGTCGTTAAAATCGTCAGGATTAACGTGTTTAATAATCTTATTTTTCTCTTGATTCATTTAATTCATCCCATTCCTTTATAAATTTATTAACGGCTGAAACTAAATTAGTTTTGGTACCTTTTAAATTAAAATTTATTGAATCACTACTATCAGTAGTAATATATCCTTTATAATTAAGATCGTCACTAATATAAAATGAAGCATTTATATCATCTTTTGAAATGAAATAAGATGTTCCATTGATTTCTTGCTTTCGTGTAAATTCATTAGTTACTAATATATCGTTAACTTCGTTAAGTAATTTTTGAGTTTCATTTGCTCTTTGCTTCACATCATCAACGATATCTTCAACAAGTCTTATTTTCATAAATAATTCCTTTATCGTATTAGATAACAATATATTAATATATACAAGTTTAATTTATGAAATTATGGGTAGATACTTAAATTTTTCCGGGCGTCTAATAATTTGTGGATTAAAATTTTTCACTTTATGTAATTTTCGTTCTTTTTGTGTTTCCAGTTGTTTTTGAAAAGAATCAAGTGCTTGTTGACATCTTTCTTGTGTTGACATAGCTGGCACTGAGGAAATGTAAACAGTATCAGAATCGTTATAAAATACTAAGTATTGTTCTGTTCCATAAACACTATCTCCAATATATATTACATAATAATTACTTGTATCGAATTCAAGTGTGTTATTTTTTATTAATTCCAAAATACGTACTTCAAAATCATCTAAAGTTTCATCTTGTCTAGACTCTTCCTGTACTAATGAAGTTTCATCTATTACTTTTTCAGATGTATATTCTTCATATGTATTATTTTCTAATTTCATGTCTTCCACAAATAGATCAATTTGTTTACTAAAACATTCACTTTTATAATCATATTTTTTACTAAACTCTTTATTAATAAGTGTTTTAACCCAACCAGAAGCTCCAGAATACGTGTATTCTTTTACATCATTTTTATTTGTTGACCACTTTATTTCTCGTGAACCTGGATTATTTGCTTTATAAGACAGTTCTCCAGTTTCTTTATTTATTCTAATCACAACAAACTTTTTCATATACATATCTTCCTTAATCATATATAAAAGGGGTGTCTTAACACCCCTTTTTCTTTTGGGTTAAAATACTCTACATCTTGTAAGTGCTGTTTGCTTTACTCCTCTGTATTCATTGTGATTTTTAATTGTTCCACGAATGGATGTAATTCCATTTGTAATACAATTAGAAGTTTTACAAGTAAAAACATTTCCATCATTACCAAGAATTTTATAAATTCTTATTGTACCATAAGTTGTTTCCCAACTTGTTACACATTCAATTGCACTAATAAGAATGTTAATTTTATCTCCAATTGTGCCTACATAATTGGAAACATCTTTTTCGGTTTCAAGTTTTGCTTGCCGATGTATATCTTTATTATATGCTTGGAAAAGAGATGCAAGAATTCCAAATTTTCTAAAGTCAATATATTCAAGACTGCAAGCAACTTTAAGATTGTGAATATAATCATCTTCTGTATCGGATTTATTATAAATCCAATTCATTGCAGTTTCCACAAGCTTCTTATTTTCATCGGAAAATGGGTTAAAGGAATGTGTAGCCAATTCATTTTCAAGTTCTTCATCAATCCCTAAACCAAAATGTTTATTATACTCTTTGAAAAGAAAATAATCCGAAGCCCGTTCCTTTGTACTTCTATCTTGTGAATCGGCTTTTACGTATCCAAAATGTTTAATTGTCTCTGCAACATAATGCAGGAAAGTTTCTGTCTTATAATACCGTTTACAACTTTCATAAACTGGATGTGTTTCATGCATTTCAAGCTCTTTAAACATCTCTTGGAATTGTGTAACCAGCGCCGCATCCATGCCTCTGGTGAAATCCTTTAAACACGATTTACCAACCTGCTTAAATTCTCCCGTTTCTTCATTCATAACGAGGTACGTATCTTTACGAACTCTATTGCTATTACAATGCTCGCAAATAGGTTTAGAAGTGTAGTATTTCACAGGAATCTTAACATCACATACCTTGCGGATAATATTACCATGTTCAGTATGCTCAACTGTTGCAATGAACTTCCATCCATTTATAATTGCAATGCCTTCGACTTCGACAATTACGAACCTTGCAGTGTAAGTTTCACCAGCTTCATTTTCGAGCTCTTTGAACTCTTCACCAACTTCTTCAAAATGAAACTTGCAACCATACTTCTCACACTTATTGCGGATAGTTGTTATCTTCTTGAGAAGCTTTTCCATATTGGCTTCATGGATGCTAAAACGCTTCATATCTTCGTCCCTTCCTGTAACAAGAGGTCTGTACATGCTTCTTACTACAATTATATTATAATATAATAAAAGAAAAAATACAACTAATAAGTCGTACTTTTTCTGATTTTTTTTTTTTAGATTTTTGATGAATTCTTATAATCTTGTTCTAAAACTTGTGCTAATGCTTGTAAGCAATTTATCTCTGATGATGATATGTTGTCTTCATTAAAACAAAACATATCGGATAAATTTGCTGCTAAATCTAATTCGCTTGCACCTGCATGAACAGATGCTACAATTAGTTTACTAATTACATCTAATTGAGAAAAACAAGGAATGTCTAAAGATGTCGTAATGTTAATTCTCGATAATTTTCCGTTCTTGTTTCGTATAATTGTAACATCTAATGTTCCACAATGAAATTCTACTTTGTATGTCTTACTTTTTAATTCAGTTACTAAAGCATTGTTTAGCTCCATAGAAACCGCCTCATTTCTTTCTAGCTCTCACATCCTTAATCGTTATAGTAGAATAAGATCTATCATTCAAAGGTAACCAACTACTAAACAAATCCTTTAGACTTTTATTATGATTTAACCTTTTAAGAATGCACATTGCTAAACCAACTTCAGAGCTGAAGACGTCCTCTTTTGCACACTTAGTAACCGTTTTAACTCCATCACTCCAAAATACAATTGTTGCGGGTCGTGCATAAATAATTTTAGTAATATAGATTTTCTTTACACAATTTGTTTTTTCATCCTGTATTACAAATATTCCGGGCAATTTATATTTTTTATCTGTTTTATTTGTTAATGCAAAATAGCTATAATTAGATATTGTTGATGGACTATATGTTATCCCGGTTACATGAGATAAATCAGGATTATCAGTTACTAACACTTCATTTACATTATCTATACTAGATGAAGTGATAAATTCAGGATTAAATTTTTTATTTTCGGAATTCATTTTACTTATTAACCTCTTCTAGTTCCTCTAGAATTGATATCTGTTTATATTTTTGTTCTTCTGGCTCTTGTTTTTTACTTAGGTAGTGTGGAAGATCATCCAATTCAATTTGTCCTAATTCTTGATGATGCATAATACAGAAAATATTCCAAGCGGCTGCTGCAAGATGGTCTTCATTTTCCATACCCTGCATATATTGATTTAAATGCCTCATTGCTGAATCGATATATCGTGAAAAAGGAATTCCTTTTTCCCAATTTCTATCTGCATATTTCTTTGCACCATTTTCATAATGCCGTGCCAGTCTTTTTAGTGCGAAAGGTGAAATCAAATCAAATCTACCCTTTCCTTCTGATGGTTCCCGTATTGCTTTTCCTTCACCGTAAGAAATTCTTTTTCCAGAATCAGCTAGAACATTATTCAATTTCTGTTCTCCTTCTCTATGTAACAATTATTTTATTCTTCTTCTAGTGCTTCGAGTATTTCGTCGATATATTTCTTTAGATCATTAATCTTTTTAACTCTATCAAAATCTTCGTTATCAGCGGAAATCTTTTCAGTAGGATTAAGTTCGTCATTTTCCCATTTCCAAAGCATGGAACAAAGTGTTACTTTTTCTTTTTGAGTCATAGTGTGTAGAACCTTTCTTTACTATTCTTAATAACATTCATTCTGAGTGTTAAATTCTATATAATTATTAGTAATTTGTAAGCGAAGTTTTCATTACATATATATTTCTATGGTAAGTCACTTTAATAAAATTTTGTTGAATTTATCAATAAAATTTTAAATATCTTCGCCATCAATGAATTTAGTAAGAAGATAATTTATAGATTGAACATCTGATTTCAGAGTATTTAATTCAGCTCGTAAACTTTTAAGTTCTTTATCAATGTCTCGTTCTTGTTCCTCTTTGTTATTAACGTTGATGCGATTGGTGTTTTTAGAATTAAAATAGACTTTTTCTCCACTTTCGTTTTCTTCCTTTCTTCTGATTTTTTCTATACCACCCATTTTTATCATACATAAGAATATGTGGATATCCAAAATAATCATATATAACTAATTGATATATGTAACCATTCTTATCATTATTACAAATTTTAGTTAACATCTAGCCTCTTTCTTATGAAATATTAAGACTTTGCTCAATTTCAATAACAAAATTATCGAGCTCTGCAATTAATTCTCTTAGTTTTTCTCTCATGTGACAGGAAGCTTTCAGTTCTGCTTCTTCGAGGTCGTTAGTATGAAGATTTACCATTTCGCATATACCAGAAGAGGACACAAACCATGTGTCTGGAATTGAACTAAGTCTGTAAATGGTGTAAGTTAAATCATATAATGGAGATTTATATTCCGATGCTTTATATTGAAAAACTTGAGTATATTTCTCTTTATCGGACTTATTATGCGTTGTGTAATCTACTTTCTTCATCGCCAAACTCCTTTGAGTGAAAACATTGTTGGATGATAGAGGGTTCTTAACGTACCTATATTATAATATATTAAGAGAAAAAACACAACTTAAATTGAAGATTTATTGACTTAATTGAGATTTTTTTAAATAATTTGCCTAGGTTTGAATTAACAGCTCTTCCACATAATAGCCGTTGCGTAGCTGTTGAAAGTTTTTACATTGTTCAACCTTCTAATATTCTGTCGGCTATTTAGTTGCAAATATCCCAAGAAATTCATTATTTAACAACATCTATACAAAATTCATTGCACGCTACTTTTTATACAGCTTTTACAAAAAGTAAAATAAACCAAGTGAGTACTATTAGGCATATACAAATTAAAATTATACGTAAAATAATGTCCACGATTCCACAATGAAGTTCATCAACAACTCGAAGTTTTAGAATTTTAGAAATGGCGTCATAAAATTTTGTTATTAAACCAGCAAGACATATCGCTGTTATAAGAAAGGTAATTTTATAAATATTTTTCATTTTAATTTCTTTTATAATACTAATTTTATAAAGTCACTAATTTGCAAAACTATAAAAAATACTGGCAACAAAGAAAAAACAATTTGCAAGAATAACTAAAGTAACAAGTATCCCAATTGATATTCTAAATGTTTTAACACTACGAATTTTCGGATATTTTCTGTAGAAAAGTTCAAATCCTTTTGAAAGAATAGCAGCTATAATTATAATTTCTATTAGAAATATAACGCTTTTCATACTATAATCTCCTTTTCGTGATGCTTAAAATTTTCCATACAAATCTTCAATAAAATTTCTTGCAAGAGTAAATCCGGCAAGTTCCGCATCTCGTTTTGTCCCGGCATATAACCCGAAAGTAAGATCTCCAGCCCAATGATTAAATAGCTCATTCAAAACGTTTTCATAAAATGTATCAATTGCTTTTTCACATTTATCAGGATTGTCTATCTGGCCGCATACAATAATAATAACTGGAATAAGAACCTCAGTAGTTAATACTAACGAACTTGTTGCTTGATCATAACTATTTCGTTCTTTTGCAATAAGATTAAATGCTTTTGTTATAATTTGCGAGAATAGTTCATATATATGCCAGACTGAAATATTTGAAAAACTAAGTTGTCTATGACTTCGAAGATTCTCAAGAAGATCTTCAATAAATTGTGTTCTTTTCATTTGTCTACCTTCGTTTGTTTAATGTTTAAAGAGTATTTAATATAGAAATTATCACAAAATTAGTTACTACTAATACAATGAATGTGGAAATTCCGAAAAGCACTTTTAATCCACGAGATGCTTGAGTTTTAGTAAAATTGTCGTATGTATTTATAATGATAAGATTATTCGAAACCAGTGTAATAAATAAGAAAATTCCAATTAGATAATTCATAATTTTAATTTCTTCTTCACAAATCGACTCTAGATATAAAATAATGTTGTTGCTATGTAAATCAATATAGAATTACATACAGCCAATAATAACGCTATACAGACAATGCAATAGATTTTAGTTGTTTTATACATTCTAGATTCCCATACTATATCAAATTGATTTATAATTGCTCCATTCAATATAAACACTGCTACAATGATAATAATTCCGCAAACAATTCCCACGAATTTCTCCTTAATTAATTTCTAAGTTCAATTTTAGACAATTCATCAGACAACACTTTTACAACATCATGTGCAGAATCTTCGTCCCAACCTCTCCAAATTGAAAAGAACCATCCTCTTTCCAATAGTTCAAACGCAGTTTCGTACATCTTATCAACACATTTAAGAATATCAACGATATCTCCTTCGGTACTATATACTAAATCTTCTTTTGCTCCATCAAGTGTAAGATACCCATTAGAATAAAAATCGAAGCAATAAAACAAATTTTCCTTTAAATCAGTACGTAATGTATGTAGAAGATCATCTAAATATTTTCCATCTTTTACTTCTTTAACAAATTCTTCAATTTTCTTTGAGTTAACTTTCATATTATTCTCTTTTTCGATTATTACCTATTTTCTATTGAAGTCAATTCGTAAATATTTTTATACTAGAATAAATGGATACTCTAAATACACTTGTTTTAATATAGGAAATAATATATATTTCGTTAAGTCTTTTATATCCAACCAAAGTTTACTTTAATAACTTCACTTGGAAGTACGAAAAAAGGTTTAAATTCACCACATTGCATTACTTTTACCCAAGCATCTGTAAATCCAATTATTTCACATTTACAAAATTCTGTAAGTTTCTTATTTTGTCTAAGTACAACGACGTGGTCTCCACAATATAATTCTCTGCCTAAAAAATCGTATTTCATTAATTTACCTCCACATTTCTCCTTGATATATTATTTATTTAAATTTTTCTTTATTTCATTTATTCTTAATTTAATATCTCCAAGAGTATTTTGTATGTGAAGAATTTCTAATAAAATCCACACACTAATTCCAAGTGTAGCACCAATAATTACCCCGAGAACATAACTTATTGTAATCATTATATTGTTTTTCCTCCTTAATAATAATGAATACATCCAGATCTATTAAATGCATTCCACAAATCTGGTCTTGTTAATGAATCAATATTAATTGTTTCAATAGAATCATTATCATATTCAGGATATTCCTTTTTAAACAACTTGATTGCCATTGTTTCAGTAAGTGGTTCTACATAGAGTTGTTCATTAAGAACTGGTCTTCTAAGATAATTACTATATGCTCTGCTTCTAACAATAATTCCTTTCATATTCTTCCTCCGCTTAATTATTTATTACAGTTACTGCATAAGGTTCGTATGCAGTATTTACATAAATGAATTGAATCTTTCCGGGCTTACCTCTTTTAATATTACACTCATTATCTTGGCGCTCGCAATTGACGTTTACTTCGTTCTTTCTACGAAGTCTTTCGCATTCACGATTCGCAATGCCCTTAGTTTTATATGTAGCATCTGCGAAATGATCTTTGTTTAAATCTACTACATAACCACCTTTTCGTAAATAATACGTTTTGCCGGAATGTGGTCCTTCAAGATATGTTACTTTAATGAAATATTGCTTCATGTCTACTACCTTCCTTTCGTTTCTACACTCATATTATATAATATATTTAAACGAATATCAACTAAAATCAAGAGATTTTGAAAAATAATTTAATTTTTTTTTTTCAAAAAATAAACCACAGCCATTCATTTGTCTGTGGTTTATTAATTGTTATAAAATTACTCTATTCAAGCAGAGTTTTCGTTGTAGAAGTTAACAAGTTCTTTAGCATATTAAATGATGGATCAATAACAGATAGCGGTTGCATTGAATTAACTATATAAATTTCACTACCATGCGTGCCACTTCTATCGTTAATAAGAGGACAAATATGTGTTACGTACTTTAAGTTAATAAGTTCTTCTAACGAATCTGTTGTTTTTACCAAAATAAACATGTTTATTCTTCCTTTGGTTTTACTAAATATTCTGTTCTTGGATCTAAATTTGAATGCTTTTTATGAAATAATTCAAGTTGTGCTTTATCATGTACATTTCCAACTACATTGCCTTTAACTACATTATCCCAAGGCATTATGGTTCCATCTTCACGAATAGCAACTACTTGTGTTTCTTGCCACACAATTTTAAGGAACTCTCCATCAAGAAGTACAATATCCCCATCAAAAATTCTCGTTCCTGCACAATCTCGTTTACCTACATATTGTCCCACAGTTTCAGTATAAACAACGTATTTATCGACTTTTGGATCATATGTATAAATAATACTATAATCACCCGCATGATCGTTGTTTTTGAAAAATATACCACTACCATATACCCAATTGCTTTCCATTGGATCTCCTCTGTAGTTACGTATTTTTTCACCATATTTACGAGTTTGCCCTCTAAAATAGAGCTCTCTCATTTTACATTCCTCCTTTTAAATTATCTTACGCATCTTTAAGTGGTCCATATAATTCAGAATACTTATTATAATCATTTTCTAGAAGTAGCGTTTTTGCTTCAGCTTCATTAATAGCTTTGCCTCTATAAATTCCTGGCCATTCTTTATGTACCAATAAGAAATTTCCTTTTGATGAACGATATAGTTTACAAATAAATATGCTAACATAACTACAAGTACCTAGAAAACGACGTATAGTATAACACTTCTTTACTTTCCCTATATATTCCATAGCCTTAGTATCATAAATCATATTTTGAATTATAAATCTTGCCATTTTATTATTCCTTATAGTCATTATCTTCTGATTTTTATGCATTCAATAAGTATGTTCTATAGATTTAGTATTACGTAATTAAAGATACGTGTCAATTTAAAAATACAATATAAATCAGAAAAATTACAAGCATTATTATTGATTCTATCTTTAATATACTTATAATATTTAATTCTACTAGTCTTTTGTATCCCTTTCCAACCATTCAATGAAATTTTCTGTGCAAAGTTCCTGTCGATACATATGATTACAGGTTGATTTACAAGGGCAATGCTGACATTCATCACAAATATAATAGATAAAGTCTGCAAATTGTCGGGGGTCCATATTTTGTAACTTTTCGATATTTGTCATTCTACAATGTTCCATAGGAGGAGTTGGAAGAGACATCCAGTAAGAAACGTTACAAATATGATTGGTACCAACACAAACCCAGTGCGGAGAATTTTGAAGAAGTGAATAATATCCATATTCAACACAACCACCATTCCAATCCGTATATATTAACACATATGTATAAGGATCTGGTAGTTTATCTTGTACTTTAATCCAGTTTTTCATTTTAATTCCTCCACATAGAACCATGAAATAGGTGGACGATTAATAATTCTACAGCAACCCAATGTGCAAATACCATTACAAGTACGATCACAAGGAGCGTGAAATTCATCTAATTCTTTAGGAATATTATAAATTTTTAAGTTAGAAATATGCCATGCAAAAAATTCTAATCTCTTTTGTTCGTATCTTGAGATGCCCTCAATCCATCCAAGATACCTATATAATTCAGTTTGTGTCATACAAGAACCTTCTAGAGCTTTTTCTGCGTCTTCTTGTATGATAAAGTTATTAACGGTACGACACAAAATTGCATCGCAGATATATTCTCCAACTACTTTACCATTTCCATAATATCTTCCAGGGCTAACATCGTTTATTGGTTCTCCTATCCAAAATTGTCCATTTTGTCTTTGTCGTTTTGGAGTTTGATAACCTCCACCAGAACAATAGATATAACACTTAAATGGAGTTTTAAGTTCTGGACATGTTTTACGAATATCAAAAAACTTTTCTCCACTTGCTATTTGTACACATCGTCTTGGCAGCACACTTGTCAATACCGATTTCATTTATGTAGCCCCTCTTTTGTTTACTTAATGTGTCTAAATATCCTCTACACATTTCTGTCGCGTCTTACATAATAAATAATTATTCTATAAAACAATATTCTTCTAACTTAATAAATCACAATTTATCAGATAATATAGATTAGTACTATAACTAATATGTGGTTGTGACATACCCTCGCCATCTACGCTTTACTTAGAGGCAGGACACTTCTTTTCCGTTAAGTTAACTCTGGATTATCATATACGTTTCCAATTATATCCGCATCTACTGTGTAACCACCTAGATAATCACAATAATGACGTATAAAATCATAAGATCCATCTATCAAAATAGTTTGAAACGATTGATAGCATTCGTCATAATAAATCTTGTATGTTCCAGAGCTATCTTTTAAAATGTCCCCTTCGAAAATCTTTTTACCATTTCGATCTTTTAGTCCAATGTATTGTCCAACAGTTTCAGGGTCTACCAGTTCACATGTATATTTTAAAATATCTCTAACGCTCATAGTACTTCCCGATAGATATGGAGGAATTATTAGTGTATACTCTTCATCAAGTTGAACTAGTCCTCCTTCTATCCACGTATTTGTTCCTATACGTTTACCACGAAATAAAAGTTCACGCATTGCCTTTTACCCCTTGTTTAATTTGTTGTTCTGCATTTACATCGCTTTTCAACCAATTTAAATGTGCATTCTTACAACCATAGAGACCTACATAACATTCCGAAATATTACAATATATACATCCTGTTCGTGCTGCTAAAAAGTCTGCAAGTTCTTCAATTGTCATTAACTTGATTTTCTCGTAGTTGGTCATATCGTGTACATTATTTTAAATCCATCTTTGCACCACATTCCTGACAATAGGGTGTACATACTTGTCTATAATCACCATCAGTGCTTGCAGAATGTTTACATTCAGAACAACGAAACTTTTCGTCTTCTTCATCATATACCCATTTACCATGTTTTATAACACTTATATCTACAGTTGCCATATTATCAATTAACCATTGTAAGGTTGTAAATGAAAAATACTGAACATTTCCGGTTTTATAATTATCTAATTCTTTTACTAATTTATCAACATCAATTGTTCTCATGATCTTCTATCTCCGTTTCTTTATTAGGTGTTTCTGCAACTTCTTCAAATTGTCCGGGAATATAAAATTGTTCTTGCATTTTCTTTACATCTTCTTCATAACCAGCTTGACTTAGCGCTTGAAATGCAAATGTCATTAAATTAAACATTCTTGCGCCATCTTTAACTGCTGGAATTTCATATTTCTTCTGATTCTGTTCCATTGATTGAGGATCTTCAGTAAAATACTTCGAAATATAGTCTGGAATAGATATTCCACCAAAAGAATCGAATGTCTCTTGTATCCAAAGTTTCAATTTGTTTAGATCTATGTTAACGCCACGTCTGAATGGAAGAACAAGATGTTTACCAGCTTCATCTTCAAAACCAAGACAATCATAAAATTTAGAACCGTTCAATAAAATTCCATTATTCTCAAACGTTTTATTGATATCCTCTACCAATATGTCGAGCTCATCATTACAACGTTGAATTATCAGACCATTTGTAGTGAACATCTCTTTAAGTTTATCTTTATTAATCATCTTAACACTCATATTCACACCTCTTTGTACTCTTCGTTTAAATTTTTAAACGAATTTTCGAATTTCTCCGCTTCAGACTTTATAATAATAATTTTAGTTAATAATTTTTCAATATCTTCTTTATCAAGAGTCCATGTAACTATCTCTCCATCCGTATGAATGATTTCGAGCTCATTAATTTTTACAATATTATTAATTCCATAGTAGTTTGTAAGATTTCGAACAGCCTCAGAATAGTAGTTAGCGGTATCGTCTTTAATTAGAATAAGTCCATTTTCTGTTACTGGATTCGATGCGTCATCTAGTTCATTCAAATACGTAATGTTAAAAAGGGCAAGCATTTCTCTTTTCTCCTTATGTAATATAAATTATTTATTCTTTTACACTGTTCCTTTTTCTGTTTATATTATAATATAAAATAAAAAGAAATTCAACTAAAAAAGCAGGATAATTCTAGAATTATCCTGCTTTTATTAAATTTACTTATTAAATTATTAAAGATTTAAATAGCTCCAAAGATCTTCAGGTGTTTGCAATTTAACATACGAACCATTTACTGTTACCATTCCAGGTCTCCATTTTCGACCAAAATCAAGTTCGAAACAGTAGTAATCTAATGCTGTTCCACCAGGGTTCTCATATTCGTTTTCATCGAAATCACACATATCTGAAAGAAAATTATAGTATGCAGTTAACCACTCACTTGGTTTCCATTCCGGTACTATACCTAATGCATCGATAATATAAGATTCTTCATCATACATTCTCTGATATAATTTAACTGCACTACAAAATTCTTTTTTATTTAATCTCATTTTCCACTACTCCCAAACCCTTTATCGCCACGTTCAGTGGAATCTAATGTATTCACTTCAACAAGATTACATTGTAGAATTGGTAAGATTACAAGTTGTGAAATCTTCTGTCCTTTTTCAACCATATATGGAATAACATCGCTGTGGTTATAAAGTTTTACTAAAATACTTCCCGTATAACCACTATCAATAACGCCTTCACTTTGAATACAATGGTTTACATTTAATCCACTCTTCGATTTTAGGAAACCTACGTAACCTTCCGGAATTGCAATATGCACTCCAGTATCAAACACGCAAGATCCAGCCGGAGGAATATAAACTGATTTTCTACAATACAAATCAAATCCAGCATCTGTCTCATGTGCTTTTGTAGGCATTACTGCCCCTTCATCTAATTTTACATTTAATATCATTATTTATTCTCCTTATGTCTAAGTTTAAGCTGTTTCGTCTTTATAGTATTCATCAATGTCTACATAAGATTCATTTACTTTCTTAATACAATCGTTGCAATATGGGGCGATCCAACCTGTAGTTATCCACCTAGCTGATTTTCCACAATTGATACACACTTTCTTTGTTTGTTCACAATATTTTTCAATAACATCATGCCCTTCTTTTGTGCAACAAAAATCATACCAACGTAAATATCCATATTTTTCTTTAATTTGTGAAATACGATATTTGTGTAGATATCCTACAGCTTCTAATTCTTTTTTTAGTTCTTTACAAAGATTAAGTGCAATATTTTTCCAACCTTTAGGAACAGCATCCAACTCTGTGTAATTATAATTGTAGTCTGGATCTATATTATCCGTCCATCTATTACGAGGAATTAAAAATGGATATTCTTCAACTAATTTTTTATTTTCTTCAATTAGTTTCGTGTCTTCTTTTTTAGCATTCATGTATTATAAAAAGCCTCCTTTAAAAATCCTCGTATCCAGTTATACGTCCATACCAACAAAACATATAAATGCCCCTTTCCCAACAACGTTTCGTAAGTTCTTGTGTATCTAGATCACAGAATTTATGTGTATATTTTGCCTTCATGTTCTCACTTGAAAATACAGTAATGAAATCCTCCGGAAGATATGTATACTCAAAGTCATCCATTTCTTTAATTATTTGTTTTACTTTGAGTATATCTTCTTCTTTTGCCACAAAAATTCTTCCATATGATTTTCTATCAAATGTCATAATCTCATTCTCCTATTAGCTAAATTAGGCATTATGTTTTAATAAATATTCATTACTTACATTCTTAAAACTTTCTATGCCATCAATACTTCTATACACAAGTCCTTCTCTAAGCACGTCTGGATTTACTTGTGACGCACCAGTTGCCATTCTCTTCATCTCCTCCATTGTATAAGGTAATGTTCTGGTACCAAGAATAGGAACCCACTTCATGTTCCATTTTGCTACAAGTGATTTACCAAGATTAGAATCAAATCTGCCGTTAGAAGAAGTAATAAAATTAAATATATAAAGATCGTCTTCTTTAAGTTTAAGAGGATTTCCTTGTACGTTTCCTACCCCTTCACCTTGAATACATACCCACTCATCATCTTCATGATTATCAAGCCACCAAGTTAAATGTTTTTCAATATCATATTTAAATGCTAAATCCCAGTAAATATTATGATCATGATAACATGCTTGAGTTTCATCTTTTTGCCTTACATTTCTAGAGCATACATAAAATTCATACTTATTTTTCTTAATTCTTTTTAGTACATATGTGCAACTTGTTCCATCTAACTTTTCTGTAACTACCCATGGTTTTTCATGATTGTCTAGTCTCCAGGGGATATTTTCAATTCTCTCTTCATCTGTTTTAGATATAAAAGTAGGAAATTCTTTAGGTTTATCTTTCTTTTTTCCAAAGAAGAAAGATATAAGGTTTCTTCCACACTCTCGTTTCATTAACCACTTTACGAATCTAAATTTGAAAATAAATGGATGTCGATTTTTCATTAATTGATAATATACATTAAGGTTAGAATTACTTTTACGTTCATTATCTTCCGCTACTGAATATTTAACTCTAAGAATCTGCGTTACATCTTCTCCGACATCTTTATCCTTTAATTCAGGAAAAACATTTAAAGGCATTACTAGACCTTGAGATACCACTCCAAATTTAGAAAGTTTCATTGTTTTTATTTTATAGTCTTTTTTTGCTAAAAATTCAAACCTTTTTTCTTTCGGAACTTTTGAATCAATTTCAAAATAAACACCTTTGTCGCCTTTTTGAAATTCTCCAATTTTAACAATAACTCTCCAACCCCCAATATGTGCTAATTCAATATTATCAGCTCCTGTAATGGGTTCAATATCATCAATTGTAGTTATGTATGCTAAAGCTCGTTCTCCTTTCGAATTAATCATTAAATAATTTCTCCTTTCATTTTTAAATATTGGAGGAGTTGTAGCTACTTACAACTCCTCCTTTCTTTATATTTTAAATTATTTATTCTTCAAATAATTTACTTACTGAACCAAGAGATCCATCAAAGGACTCTTCAAGTTTACCATCAATATATGATACAAAAGTCTGATTGAGTTCTTTACATTTCTTAATTACATCATCATGCCAATGACGAACTTCGTAATAATCCGTTGAGAGTATGTTCCGCTGATATGTTGAACAAAACCGATCGTCATAAAAAACTACTGCACTATGAAGAATGATGTGACTCGCTGTCTGAATTTTATTCAAAAAATCCTTTGCTTCCTGTCTTGTCATTACTACGTACCTTCCTTTCAATACAGTTTAATTAAAAATCATTTGAATTAAATTCCAACTTGCATATTCACACGTTGTTAGATTATGTAACACGATATCAATGTAACTTGCAATGAACCATATTAGCAATGCTCCTAAGATTGTTACAATTAGTCCACATAAAACTTTTCCAATGACTTTTAATTTCTTCATATTATGTACTTCCTTTCCTTATTACACTTATATTATAATATATGTGTGACATACTCCCACCGCCTATAGAGGCGGGGGACTTCTTTCCCGTTAGGTTAAAAGAAATTCAACTAAAATAGCTCGAATTTACGTCTTTTTCACAAAATAATTTTGATACATTAAAAATTCAACGTAAACTGCATAGAAGTACTTGGACTCGTATTTGTCGGCATTTACAGGAATAATATCGTAGCCTCTACATTCTTTATCGAGATGGAAAGTTACCTCTGTCTTCTCTTCTCTTTCCTCCCCTTTAACCACCATGTTACAAATATAAATTTCACTTGGATCAATGATATGGGCAAGTATGTTCTTCTTTTTCTTAGACATGATATAGCCTTCCTTTTCCCTTTATGTTATTATTATAATATCAATTTATTAAAAATTCAACTAAAAAGCAAAAAAAAAATAATCAACCTTTTGGTTGATTATAATTTAAGAACCGGAGCTATATAAATTTTTGCTTTAAGTTCATTTACGGCTTTAATTTCACGTTCCGTAAGGGCATGATATGAACCAATATAAGACATTTCGGATTTCATATATGCACGCATTTCATCCTCAGTACCACGAACGAATATGGAATACTCAAAAAAGTTAATTTCGTATTGAACACTCCAAACATGTTCTACTTGATCATTACGTATAATCATTTTATAATCCTCTTTCTTATTATGCTAAAAACTTTTGAAAATCATTACTTAGTTGGTCATAGTCACTTGTTACGAAAATCTCATCAAACTCAAGTGAATACAAACATCCTAACAACGACTTTGCATTAACTCTATGTCCATGATTGTCCTCCAAGTTAACTTCCTCTTTAATCTTTGTTGCAATATTAACAAATTCCGCCATTTGAGTTTGTGTGTCTACAACTACTTTAATTCTATGCGTATTATTCACCTCCTTCTATGATATTATATACATCTTTTAAATTGTTAACTCTATATTCATAATAAGTCTGTTTACGATTTTCATAACTTCTATTCCACGGTTTATCAATACAAATAGTTTGTCCTGGGCTGAGCAATAAATTTTCCGGATTATCGTCGATAATCCAATCACAACACAATAATGATTTATCTCTAATCATAATAATATTATCTTCCGTTAGAAAAGGAAAATGTTTATATAAACATCTATTTATTTTTGCATCAATTGTTTTTGTATGTGCTGCTGTGGCTATGTAAATTTTATGCTTCTTATAAAATTTTGGTAGGTATTCTAATGCTTCTTTATATGGTTGAACTTTATCCCAAAATTCGGGTTCATAAAGAACACTAAATATCTGTTCCCAGGTTAGTGTTGGAAATGCAATTTTCATATCCCATTGAGTAATATCATTCCAACTAACATGCGTTCCGTATTTACTATTTAATTCTTGTACCCAAGGTTCTATAAGATCTACGAGAACATCATCCATATCAAAAACAATTACCATGCTTCACCTCAATTAAAAAATAAAAAAATACCGCCGCGCAAAAAGGAGATACGTAATGACTTAAAGGAAACAAAAGAAAGGAAGGAAGGAGGTGAATGCGCTATTGTTTATTTGTCCTAATTAAAGAGGCGGTAGATTTTATATTCAATTTAAGAACGTATACACAACTTCACTTACTCAAGCAATTATATAAAAGAATAATTATAAACAAATTATACTAATTCTCATCAACACCAGTATTCGGAGAAAAGTGCTTAGAGTACTTTTATGCATCTTATGAAGTATTTGTTTATACTGCATCATATATAATTGCTTGATATATATATAATTCTGAGAATTACTAATTGTCGATGTAGATTAACCCCTAATCTCACTTAAATGAAGTATGACAATTATCTGCATCAGAATTGCATATTTTTATGCACGAGAATTATTAATATCGAAATATGTACTTCTTATTTACGTTGAGGAAATCGATATTACTGCTTCGTACATATATATTATAACGTAGATATTTTAAAAAGACAACTACTTGTTTCTCTCGTTTCACTTAACTTACTAATTTCAACCAAGAGAAACAGTTACGAAAATAACATATTTTATTATGTTCCTTGATGACTTTCAACCTCATCCCACAATTTAATCATAGTCTTTGCATACTGAGCTTCTTTACCCGTCCAACCATATAGAATACTTGTTCTATAAGCCTGTTCAGGAATTACCACATTAGAATAACCAGCTGTTTGAATACTAAATACATTTACTTTAGGATTTACGTTTTTACGATAATCCTGGATAAGGTTAAATACATTTAAATTACTAATTAGTCTTCCAAGATGTCTAGTTCCATAACAATATTCACGATATTCATCAAAATCAGTTTCCGTGCCATACAAATCTCCATGACAAGCCTGTTGATCAGAATAAATAAAGATATTATCGTAATAATCGTGATCTTTAATAGCATCCCTGAAGAATTTCCAAATTCCACCTTCCGTTGATGCACCAACATCAGAATAACGATTTGCATTAATTGCGTTTGCTTGCATAAGAATTGTGTCCGTTTTTGTTACCGAAAATATTTTAAGATTATCTCCAAATTTACCAACATAACCTTCGTCAGAACAACGAGCTGTCAAAACACTTGAAAGATTGTCAATTTCTGCAATAGTTACTGAACCATATTCAGAATTAAATGTTCCCCAAGCAGAACCAGAATTATCTGATAAACACATCGTTTTACCTTTAAGTCTAGGAAAATTATCAATAGAAATTTCCATACACTCATTCAGAGTATCAAGAATAAAAGGTTTAAAGTTAATATCTTTAGCCTTTTCAATCATTTTTCTTGCAGTATAATACCTAAAAGGAAATTGTTTTCCACTAATAACTCCAGCCTTAAGTGCTTTAAGAGCTTTATTTACATGACACCAATCACAATATGTAGCAATATTCCTAAGATTACGAAGAATTGCCATGTGATTGAACGCTTCATACAGTTTCCCGTCATACTTAAAAGCAGCCATATCGACATGTTCCTCCAAGTTACTCTATGAATTCTTTCGTAAAAATACTATCAATAACATATTCCCATGATTCTTTATTTGAGCCATGTTCTGAAATATATCTTTCCCAGGTCATAGAATCGTCTAAAACTTCTATTGACCCCTTTTTCATAAGTTCATCAAGAACATCTGAATGAGCATGACATAATCTAACACCATTAATCATTCCAATCTCGTGATTCTTATATTTAGCAACTGTATAACGAGTTAAACTATTTAATTTCTTAGCCCAAGAACGTTTAATAATAGAAGGAATGTTGTTTTTCTTACCTTTATTTATATAAAGGTAATATGCCATTTGGGACATCGGCTCATCAGCTCTATACATTACTTTTTCGTTGTATTTAGAAAACATGCCTGGATGATTCTTAGTCCATTCTTCCCTCTTTGGATGTATCGCAGCTCTTACCATAATAACTTGTGGATTTAACCGCATATTAAAGTCATTACGAAGCCTGGAAGCCCATTCAAGCGTTGCACCAAAATCATAGTTCAAAGCTTTGTCTATGATTTCTTCCATTATATCTTCAGTCTTCTTAAGTTCGTATTCTTTTGAAAGAACTGTTTCTCCTCTAAGAAGTTTATGAATAGTGTAAAGACCGGATCTTGTATTTCTGGAATCTCTATAGTAAGATGGTTCACCAAAGATTGAGGATGCAGTAACCATCTTTAATGTATCAAGTGGATTAATTACATAAGACTCTCCACCCATGAAGTTTGTTACAATTTCATCTTTACAAAGTTCTGCATCAGCTTGCATTTCTTTTACTGCATTAGATATTTTACTCATCTAAGAATTCATCCTTTCTTTATGCTCTGGCTTAATTGGTCTTATCAAGAACAACTCTACAAATATTTTCCGGATACGACTTTCCTTTACAATACCAACAATGTGTATCTGGTTTATAAAGAAAATCACCAGTTACTGTAAAAGAATCAATGCTAGGATTTGTAGGAATAATTTTCATTATTCCACGAAATGCTCTATACCCCTCAACCTGAATCATCTTATTTTGCCTCCTCGATTAAGCACGTCTTAATACATGAAGTTCCAAAATACCTTGTTTCATACATATTCATATCCAATTATCTTAACATGAATGCAACGCCAACATATTGAACAATGAAATCGTTTCGACCAAAATAACTAACGTAAGTAACTTTATAAAACTTTTCAGCGTTCAATTTCATTACGTTCGCTTCCATATTCATATTTTCTATAAATATTATAACATGCAATTTAAAAAATAACTTAAATCAAGTTATTTTTTAATAAACTAGATTTTATTATCTTTTATAGTTTCTATTATTTGCAATGTTTCTTCTGCGGCTTCTTTAGGATGTACAACTGTTTCTACATGCCCATGAGTAAATTCACATTCAATATTATGTTTATCACAATAATCTGAAACTATATAATCGTAATAATTATATAATTTAGCATATTTAGCACGAAGCATAATTGCTCTATAGATATATTTAGGAATTTTCATAGATGATGATTATATGTAAAAGTGCTATTATTACCTTTTAAAATAATTTCACTAACTTCGAACATCCCGCCATCTCTATCATAATGTTCAGTAAAACCACTTCCACCCCACTTCTTCATCGCATTCTTAATCCATGTAATAGAAGCCGGTCCACAAATAGTTGATACATAATTCACTTCATTTCTTCTTTCATCAGGAATAGAATCAACGTACGTTGAAGATCCATTTTTCAAAATTACTGGACAACCATTTTCAAGAAGTATCTTTTCATCTGTTCCTTCTGGAAATTTATAGTAACTAAGTCTCATTGTACTTACCTTCCTTTCATGTACTTATTATAATATCTTCTTACAAAAAAGACAACTTAAATACAATAAAACTTAAAAAACTTCTTCATAAGTTCGAATCCTGGTCTATGAAGAAGTTCTAACTACGAAATTCTCCTCTGAAGGATTCGAACCTTCATCCTACAATATAGCTATAGTGTTTTCCAATTAAAATAAGAGGAGTAAATATGGAGCTGACAGTAGGACTTGAACCTACAACCTGCTGATTACAAATCAGCTGTTCTGCCAATTGAACTATGCCAGCATACTTACGTAGTTTTCTTTTTATCAAGATACACTAAACGAAGAAATAAAAGAATAAAAGCTACTGTACAAACTACCTAAACTTCTCCAATTATAACAAGAGTATTTATCAAAATGTGTATATTAATTGTTCTTAATCTTCTAAATTAAATTTGGACCGGGTGACAGGACTTGAACCTGCGACCTCATGGTCCCAAACCACGCGCTCTACCAAACTGAGCCACACCCGGATTATTAAATTAATTCCTCATCAATCTTCTCTGATAGATAGTTTTCTATTGACACGATAAATTCTTCGTTTGAAATACCTTCGTACTTACCCATAATCATATTACATAATTCATGATTACCTTTATCTTTAATAAGCCCAATAGCAAGTCTGATAGATCTTTCAATTGCTGATGTAGTAAATTTATAATTATTACGAATTGTAGCGTAGAGAAAATGATGTAGATAATCTTCAGTCATTGTATTATTGTGCACAAACATAATTCCATCACAGATTAGTGGAAATCCTTTTGTGTTTTCAGGGATACCAAGATCCTTTAGAAGATTTACAACGCATTTTGGATAATCTATCATATAAAATACCACATTATATTTTTTATATAGTACTTTTATCGTACTGATTAAATAAATTTAAGAAGAAATTCGCTATCTTATAAAGAATGTTTCTAAATATACTTCTTTTTGGTTGTATAATTCTTCCATCATTTTCTTCATCGACTAGCCCATATGCTTCTACTACTCCGATATAATAGGGAAGAATAAATTTACCATTATCTCCCCAATCGGTTCCCCAACTATTTTGACAAAGAAATCCATTTTCATTATCATCCCATCCATAAATTAAAATTGCATGATATCCATAATTTCCATCTTGACTACCAGTTAATTTACAATTTTTATCTAATGCGTAATTCTCATACCATTTTACTGAACATAAAACAGGACCATAATCATAAATAGCTTGTTTAATATCATCATTATTTTTTAATGCTACATAAGATTTAATTCTAAAACAATATGCTTTATCTAGTTGATCTTTATTTTCAAACGCTCTTTCTGCGACTTCCCAAGAAACAGGAACTTCGTCATTGCCAGGACAATATTCTTCCAACATATCTCCATATTTTTTAACAATTGAACAAGCATCTCGTAAATGCATTCCAAATCCATCATAACCACATTCTTTATTCTGAATACCATAAATAAAATTTGTAGAAAGTGTTTCAGTAAAATTTGTGTAGTACTCAAGAATAGAACTTGTTACATGTGCTACGCAAGATGATACATTTCCTTGATTTTTTACTTTTGGGGTGTTTAACTTATAGTTAGCTGGTAAAAGTTTTCTGCAGCCTTTTGCAAGTGTATAATCTCTTAAATCAACTTTTGGTGCGACGCATCCATTAAAATTATATTCCATATAATATATTCCTCTAAATATGGTGGGCGAGGTGGGAATCGAACCCTACGAATTCTTGATTAAAAGTCAAGTGCCTTACCACTGGGCGACTCGCCCATATATTAATCCCACAACTCATAAAAATATTTAGAAAACAAGATAAAGAATTTATCTTTTGCTTCTTCCATATTTTTATGTATATCTTTATATTTCATATTTTTATACAATTCATTTGTTTCGTCCATTTCATCTAATAATAAAAGCATTTCATCAATAATAGAATTCCAAAATTCTTTATTTACTTGCTCTATTTTATTATCTTCACTTGATTGTAGTGGATAATTAGTAAGTAATACAGGAGTTCCGTAATGACAGTTTTTATATTTTATTAAAATGTCTTTCATAGTGCTGATAAACCACGTAAATGTTTCATACGTTGCATAATTATCATAACCATGTTTAAGTAAAAAATGAATTGATTTAAAATATAAAGGAATATTCTTAATATTTAAATACCAATACCGCTTACGATATGAAAAACATCGTTTAAAAATTTTTTTATTATACATAGAGTTCTAATTAAAAAAAAAATTTGTTTTAATTTATTTTATTACACCTAGTACGTTCCGATTTACACGGTCTATTAAGTAGAACAAACACACTAAAATTTCTATTATATATAGTTATTTGTTTGAGGAATCAAACATCTCTTCAAATAAACATTAACTGCGACCTCATCCCACCACTATTCGCCTTGTAGACACCGAAAATTGTCTATTACCCAAAATGCCAGGTTGTATCAACAACTCTTTACGGACTTATACACACCGTCTGGACTTACCATTGATTTCAATTTTTATAAGGATGTTTGACATCAACCCTCCGAACTATTCATCCCAGTTTCAACTCAGTTTATAGACCGCATGAAACTTACAAACTGTAGGTCTGTGGTACTCCGTGATAGAGTCGAACTATCGTAACCCGCTTATAAGGCGGGCCCTCTGACCACTGAGGTAACGGAGTATATTTAATTTAAATTATCTTTAACAAAGAGGTTGGATGTAACCGTAAATTGTAACCACCCCGTGTTTTCATACTACTCAGTAATGTACATGACGGTTGAAAGTGCTTCTTCAATTTCAAGCAAAAAAGAGAATTGTTTATAAAAAAGACTTTTACTGAATACCTTAATGTTATTAATACTTGGCGGGGTCGGCAGGATTCGAACCTGCGTACCTTTCGGTAAGCGGTTTTCAAGGCCGCCTCGTTATAACCACTTCGATACAACCCCGTATAATACCTTTCTAAAAATAATAACTTAATTATTACTTTTAATATTATATGTTTACTTAAATAGTAAACATATAATATTTATCTAGTTTATGGCTGGAGAAGTAGGAGTTGAACCTACACCTCATGGGTCAAAGCCATGCGTACTGCCGTTATACTATTCTCCAATATTTAAAAGGAAAGGAAGGGAAGGTTTAGGGTTAACGTCACGACGAACTCCTACAAACATTGACGTTGGTACGGATAGTGGGATTCGAACCCACACGGCAACTTGCCAAGGGATTTTAAGTCCCCATCGTCTCCCTAATTCCGACATATCCGCAAGTATTAATTTAATAATTCTTACCACTTGGTGACGGGATCCTAATTCCGCTAGTCCCGTCACCATTGCAGCATAAACACCTTTTCCGTTGCACCTTAACAACTGTCCATTATTTCTTAAACAGGTTTCAATCTAACTTATGTATCATTGACATCTTACATATATATATTATATACTAACATTTATTATAAGACAACTAATTCTTTTCAATAATCACCTACTATTTACTAATGGCTGCATCTCTTAACTACATCCATATTATAATATCTTATTTATAAAAAGACAACTTAAATACTAACATTTATATGCTCTTCTGCATAACCATCATATGTAGTATAGTAAATCTTTTTTATTCCTACATCTTTAATTATTTTCATACAAGCAGCACATGGACGACAAAGACCAAGACTACCATTTTTGCATTCTCTGTATATGTACATTGAAGCTCTTGATAAATCTACCTTATGTAATAAAGGAATAAGAGCATCTATTTCTGCATGAAGACATCCTCTTGATGGACCATCAAATCTTTCTTTATCATAGATTGTTTGAATAGGATGCCTACGTACATACGAATTTCGTCCTGATGAAATTACCCGATGCTTATTTACAACTACAGCACCTATCTTTATTCTTGGAAAATCAGATAATTCTGATACGCTTTTAGCCATTCTAAAAAATGATGTTTGTGTCTTAGTCATGTGTTCTTTATATGTATCTACTGAACTATAAATTTATTATTTGTCGTAAAATAATACACGACTTCCCCATTTTCCCATTTATCTTCTAACTTATTAATAATATCAACATTAAACGTTTGTTTATACCAATCAGGATTATCATGTGGATGAGTAAACGTTTTATCTATATAACGTTTCCAACAAGTTCTAATTAATTGAAGCCATACAAATTTTTCGGTATACACAAATTCATGCTTGGTGAAATTTGTAAGTTGTAAAGATTGTTGATCTGTGTATTGTAGATCAGTTAGTTTATAAACTAAATCATTTGCGAAGTTTTCAATTGCGTCGGTAAATGAATTATCGTTACAAGTCATTCTAATGATCATATTATGTATACTACCTTAAGTTTTTATAAAGAAAATTTT
Organism: uncultured Bacilli bacterium; assembly: GCA_947598285.1. Taxonomy (GTDB): domain Bacteria; phylum Bacillota_I; class Bacilli_A; order RF39; family UBA660; genus Ventrenecus. Next base: position 86,392 of record CANQFE010000001.1, on the reverse strand, counting down.
CTCCCGTTTGTTAATATTATAACTTAAACGGGAGAAAATTACAACTTAACTTAAATTATTATACGTTACTTCTCCCAATAAATTTCGGAAGTATCTTCTCCACGACGAAGTTTATCTCTAATATCTTTAGCAAAGTCTGCAAATTCATTTGATACGTGTCCTTTCCAAACACCACCTTCAGCCAAATCTTTATTAGTAAAGGTATAACGTGTTCCTAAATCAATAAATGCGGGTGTTGGAGACTTAGCTCCTCTTTCTAAAATAGTGGAGTAATTATTAATATAAATATTTGATTTCCACCAATTACTGTCCCTACCACCGTCCTGCATAATATATTTATTAGACTTCTTAATAGCACTGGATAATTGATATCCACTATAATGTTGAATACCATCTTTATCCACAGTAGACGTGATAACGTAAATACGATGTGGCGTAGTAAAATTAGAACCTGAAGAAGATGTTTCTGAGTTCATGGTCATGATGATATCACCGACTTTAAAAGGCTTTCCTGTATACTCTTCTTCCAATTTCACATACTCTTCATCATAATAAGAATTAAATAGATCTTCAAATAGATTCCATTCTGTCACTTCCCACCCTGAGCCGTACTTACATAAATCTTCAAACGTTCCTACTTCTGGTTTAGTTTCCATAAAAGTATCTTCGTTAATTTTTCTAATCTTCATTTCCTTCACCTCATGTAATACATGAAATTCTTCTTCACTTATATATTATAATATCAATTAAAAAGAAATTCAACTAAACTCGAACTGCTATAATCGTTGTATTACTGCTCTTTCACCTTAATATATAAACCACAAAGACATGTGCCTTCGTTTTGTTCTCTAAAGTCTTTACACATACATTTTGTATCAGGAGTTCTTTTTAGTTTACAAGGGCAATAACCATCATTTTCTTTAAGTTGTTTACGAACTTCTTTAACATATTCTTTATCTGGATTTTCTTTGATGAGCATTTATTCTAGAACCTCCGCATATTGATTATCTGATGCTAAGTATATTCCAAGCACGTTGTCGAAATGTTTTTTTTGATTGGGAATAAATCTACCATACTTAATTACAATATTACAAAATTCTTTTAACATGTTAATTTGTTGTAAAATTTCATCTTTATAATAACCAGTGTATATTATAACCATATCATTACAATGATATTCTGTTCGCAGCTTTTTAATGAAAGTAAGCATCTCATTAAATTGTTCAAATGGCTCTAAGCCTGAAAAACAAATTGCCTTAGTAATATCATTGGAAAGATATCTTTCAATAATCTTCTCGTCCGCCATGTCGATGGGAACACTTCTGCGCCACCCATCGTTTTGGCAAACTGAAATTGGTAAATTTGCTTCAGTACAACATTTACCATTACAATATGCAGTTCCTATATACATTACTGGTTGTTTATAATTTGTGAAATCTTCTTCAACAATATTTTTAATTTTCATTACTATATTCTTTCATTAGTTCTGTTAAATTATAACGTTTACGCATTTTTGCTTCTTTAAATCTATCTTTTGAATAATTTCTTGATGGAACTAGATAACCAACAATTCTTTGGTATGTATCAAAAACAGGTTCCCCACAAATTGGACAATGATCCGTACCAACAAATCCATGATGATTCTTACACTCATTAATAAGAGTGTTGAATGCGAAATAAATAACGCCAGATTGTGCAATCTTATTTAACATTTCCCACGCCATATCGGTATTCGGAAAATTTGATTCAAGATTAATATGTGCAATAGAACCACCAGAACATTTAGCGTCTAAAATAGAGCTAAGTCTTAGTTTTTCTTGAATAGTACATTTTGTTGAAAGAGGTATCCATTGATTAGAATAAATAAACTTATCGTCTAGATCATAAAGAAGATTATCTTTCTGACATAATACTACAGCAGCTCTTTCTGCTGGAACTGATTCAATGTTAAAAGAATATGCATCTGTAAACGAATCTTTTACATCATTTAATACGTCAAAAATTTTACTTGCAAATTCAATTCCTTCATCAGTATAATAAGTATAACCAAGTTCATCCACCGTTGTATATCCAAAAGCTTCGATTGCTTCAAATAGTCCGAGGATACCCATTGTACAATATTGTTTATCCATCTCAATTGCACCATCTTGGTAGTTTGGAAGTAATCCCTTTTCCACATTCCTTTGAATAATATGACGGATAACATCTAATGTTTTACAACATAAAAGAGCACGTTTTCTTAAAAGTGTTAAGTACTTCTTTTCATCCTTTTCACACTCTAGTGCGATACGCATTAAATTAATTGTGTTAACTTTAACCGAACCAATTGATAATGCGGTTCCTCCAATTGAGTTGATAAACGCATTTAGTTTAGAAGTATCCGATAGTAGTCTGCAACAATTACTAAGAGTAGTTACATCTCCACTTACAAAGAAGTTACTATCGTTCCACAATGTGTTGTGATCTGAACACCAACGAGCAAATTCTTCATCTACGAATTTGCCATTCTGATATAATAAGCTATATGTTAAGACTGGGAAAGTAAACATATTCACGTTACGAATTTCAGAAACAACTTCCATAAATAGCTTTTGATGTTCAATTAGTTCTTCAACGTAGTCAATAACATATGTGCCATCTGGATATTTTATACCACCAAATAATGATTCAATATAATTTCTATCGAAGATTGAAACATTTACAAAAGCAGTTTGATCAACTCTCATAAATGGTTGATTCAATCTATAAATAAGTTTCTGGAAACATTGTTTAATATAATAATCAGGGTCTTTAATATAGTATCCAGTTTCACAATCTTTCTTCCAGAAATAATATGTCCAAATTAAAACATTTGGAATACCAACTGCACCAGAACTTCGATTACTCATATAACTAATAAACTCAATTACATCATCCAAGAAAGTAGTAAGATGTTTTGGAGATTCATTGTTGTAATGATCTAAGAAGAATAGTCCATTGGTTGCAAGTTTTGTCAAATCATACGCATAACAATATGGCATATAAGTAGAGGTGGGTGCATCATGTAAATAAAATCCACCATTGAATTCTGTTTCTAACCATTCCTTTGCAGTTCTAAGATTATATTTCTTTTTTAACTCGTAGAATATCTTGCTAAATGCAAACAATTTATCAAGTGGTTTACCCTTTTCACTCATAAGACTTCTTATATCTTTATTAGCTGCATTTGCATTTGCATCAATTGTTACATCAGCAACATTCCGATCTACAAAGCTATCAATAAAGTCGGAAAAATTAAGTTGCGATTCATGAAAGCCATTGAGAATATCAAAATCTTCTCCATATTTTTCATTTAACGCAACCATTGCTTTTTCAAAATCTTTGTTTACTTTTAGTGGAATAATCATTTTAACTCTCCTTGTAGTTATTTACCCAATTTACCGCGTCTCTAAAATTCATTATATCTTCATCTACTGCAAGAACTGGAACTTCATCAAATCCAGATGCAATCATTTCTTCTTTTGAAGTAACTTCTGTGTATGGTATATTCTTACTTAAAAGTTTTTCTTTTAACACAATACATCTTGGACATCCTGTAGAATATAAAATAACATTCATTGCTATTACCTCTTTTTCCTGAAATTTGAGTTACGTTTCACGTATAATAATTATATAATAATAAATTTATATATTAATATTATATAATTATATTATTTATTATCTAATAATAAATAATATTTATAATATAATATATATATATTATATTATTATTTTAATCGTAAAAGAAACTCTATACGAAAATTCTCCAAAATTTTCTAAGTATGTACTTTCAAAATGTATAAGCTCACCTTCATAAGAACAACAAGGAAATTCAACTTCAATATTTTTATTATAAGTTGTACGTAGGATATCGTTATCCTTTTTAGTTAAATAAAAAAAGAAATCATATAGGCAATTATTTTCATTATCCGTTCTTATATCACACAGACGTCCATAAGGTGCGTTGATACATGTTTTATTAATTTTAAGCCTTGCCATTAGAACGAGTTCTCCTATAGATAACTAATGTCTTATTATATCGAGTCCTCTCTTTTTATTTTATACATATAATAACATAAAATCAAGAAAAAGACAACTAGAGTTATAGTGAGCTGAGTTACAAATATTGAAAAATTAAGTTTCAGTGTCTATATTTGATTCAACTGGTTTTTCTTCTTCTGATAATTTAGTCATTAACCAGTTATATTCATATTGAAGTGCATCTATATGTTTATCCATAGGAAAGAGTTGCCCAGTCGAAGTAACATAATAGATACATTCATTGTTAATTAAAACAACTTTAACTAATAAATCAGCTAGTGTTTCAGGAGACATGTTGCTCATTAAAGTTTCGTAATTAGTCATTTTATAATAATTCCTTTCATATTAAAGATAACATATATTATAACCCATAAGATACGAATCTAAGATATTAGCGACTGCTTTTTCTGCATCTTGTTTAGTATCATATTCACATAATTCTAGTTCTGTAAATGCAACAGTTTTTGCATTTACAGAAGCTCGTTCCGAACCATGATGCGTCTGAATATATATTGATATAATATTTCGCATATTACAAAATGAAGCATGATCTTTACCAACTATTAACATTTTAATACCTCTCAATGTGCTAGAACATCACTCTGGTGTAGTTCCATAATGTCTTTCCATAACTCGTTTCCAAGAAGTTTAGTATATTTATTTACTAATTTTTTATCCTTGTGGATAAAATATGGTTGCATATGCCAACGTATTAAAACTGCAGTATACAACCGGTTTATTTTTTCTTCTATGTTATAAAATAACGAATTGTAACTACTTACATATTGATGGTTATAGTAATGTGCATCGATACGTAAATTTCCTTTTGAATCTAGATAAGACATACAGAACGGTTTACCTAAATCATGTAACATAGCTGCATACATAAGTGATGTGTTATTTTTATTAACATATTCAGCACATTTACGACAATGTTCTCCCAAAGATAGCATATGATTTTTGTTATGTTGGTTAAAAGTTAGATTATACTCAATAGCCTTTTGTGGAGTTCCGTAAAATATTTTAAAGCTATCCTCTGCGTAGTATAATTTAATATTGTCCCATCCCTCATAATAATAAGGGACATCAAAATGTTTATACATTTTATTGATAACATTCATTGGAACTTTTCGTTCTCTTTTATTATTATTTTGAAGAACACACTCATATGGAGTAGCAATAACAACACATGTTTTAATACATGGAATGTTTTTTAGTTCTTCTAAAAATGCTTTCCTTCTTTTATAATTAATATTAGTAGCATCATAAATACAACTAATATTGTTTTTTAAATCATTTTTAATTTCATTGTGTAAGATAGTAAATATTCTGTTAGGATCTTCTTGAACAATCTCATTATCATATAAACGCTTTCTAATTGCATCGGAGGAATGAATTTTAAATGCATCTTCAAATTGTTTTGCGTATGTTGATTTACCACTTCCTGGAAGACCAACTAACATTATTAACACAGGCGTCGATTTAATATAATTTTTATAAGTACTTTCAATAGAAATCATGACATTAAAGCATCCTCCAATATAAGTATATTCACCTCACTCGTATACGCTGTACATCTATCTATTGCAATAATATTTTTATCTTGGAAAGGCTCCCAGACGGCATATCTTCCAAATTCGGACGTGTTAAGTGTTTTAGCCCATCCTGCACTACAGTGCCAATGTCCACAAACGATTTTCTTATCATTAATAGCACAATATTTAGATACTTCAAAAGGATTTAACCATCTTGCTTCTTCCCATTGTTCCTCTGTAGCATTTCGCCAATCAATATTCTTATAGATGTAAGAACAAGTCATATTATTCCACACTTGTTTTACAGGAATATAAGCGTGTACAAAAACATAATTTTTTGTTTCATAATAATCTAACATAGAATCAAAAAATGGTTTTACAGCAGTTAAAGCATTCTTATAAGTTGAAGATTTACCATCAGCAAATGTATTCCCAATAATATTTATAGTTTGATAAGTTCCATTTGAAAAATCATAACTATCTGGATATTCTTTTTTACAAAGTTGTGTAAAAAGTGTTTCATGATTTCCTTTAATTAACACTTTATTAGACAGACTACTTAAATAATTCATTACTTCGATAGGTTTACTTCCTCTATCAAAACAATCTCCACAAACAATAAGTAGATGTTCTTTATTATCTTTCTCAAAACCTGTTTTATTTAAAGCATCAATAAATTCATCATAGAAACCATGAATATCCGAAACACAAAACAAACGTTTCTTACTCATAACTCTCCTAAAGTATATCTAACATTCCAAGAACTTCGGCAACAATTACGTTATATCCATTATCATCTCCTGTTACGGTATGATAGTTAATATGATATTTATCTAGTAATTCTACAATTCTTTTATCTAATTCAATACTTTCTTCTTCCGTTTGCAATCTTCCTTTTGGATTATATGGTTTTACACGTTCTAACATAAAATTCATATTTTCGTATGTATTAAAAATACTTAAAACGACATCATTAAAACTTTCAGTGAGAATTGGATTTTGCTTATATAAAATGGATAATAGTAATGGACTATCTGTTACTATTACATCAACATCATTTCTACATCTTTGCAATCTAAAAGATTGTTTACCAAATATATATTCTTGGCACTCTAATACAACGTCATTCTTTTCCCATGTCTTATCTTTTGCAAATTCATTAACTAGCTCTGCATTCACACCAAGTTTCTTTAAATTACTAAATATTTGTGCTGCTCCGGTACTTTTACCACAACCTGGACCACCATATAGATTTACAACAAGCGGCTTTTTCATTATTCACTCCTTTTCTTTATTTAACTTTATAATATATTTTGCAAATAGAGGACAATCCTCGTAAAGACAAGGATTTTTACGAGGATTTCCTAATAATTTACAACCAAATTCTTGGTAGCCTGTATCTGATTCATAATAGGTACATATGTTATATTTACAATTATCAAAATCAACTAATAATTCTTCTTTATCATCTATATGCATTTAGTGCCTCTTATTTCAAGTCGTCAATACCTCTGCAAATACTCTTAAATTTACCATCCTGCATAAGAAGATCTACAATTTGATCACATAAAATATTTCTTAAATTTGCATCATAATTCTTTTTAAGATAACTATTTAATTCATTTTTAAATGCTCTTCCAAAACTATCCATGTATTGTTGTATAGTTTTGTTTATATCATATTCTCTGTCAAGATATTCTTTAAAAGAAATTTCTTCTGTTAACGAAGAACCATAAGAACAAGATTTCTTTACAGTAACTTTCTCTTTTTCAAAAATCTCGTTAATCTTAGTATTAATGTATTTACGAGGAGTCGTGATAATTGGCTCTTCACCAAAACTTCCATTACCTACATAAATTTCTGTATTCTCAATATAATCATGAATAGATTCTTCAATAGCTTTATTAACTGCTTCTTCAATAATATCTTTATAGTTATCTTTAATATACGATTTAACTATTGACGAAATTGTTTCATTAAGGGTTTCTGTAATAATTGTATTTGTTGTAGCTTCAATAATCTTTTGAAGATTATCCATTTCGATTGTTACTTGCATAATTACTAGTCCTCATATAAAATTAAATAGTTATTGTTTATTATATGTATCTATAATATCTCTTAGTCTAGGCGCTCTTCCGCAACTATGTTCTTCAGGACAAAAAGCGACATCTTTACCATATTTTTGACACTTAGGTCCACAAAGTTCGGCAAATTTCGCACATTGAGTATCATGATTTTTAATACATTCTAACATTTGTTCCGCAAGATGTCTAATTTCCCATTGTGCTCTTGAGCAAAGTCGTTCATTAAAGAAAGTCATTAGCGCACGCCCATTCATTTTAACTTCCAGAATTGTTTCACATGAATTTGGAAGAACAAAACGAGCATCTTCATTAGGAATACCAATTGCTTGTAATTCAGTATAAGCAGTTTGAATCATTTCCATCATTTGATTATATGTATTCCTTGCTTTTTTATTATGTTCAATTGATGGAGGAGTTACATATTTAAAGCCATCTTCACTACAATATCGTTGACTACGAACTGCGTAACTTGCAATTCTATGTCGCGTAAGTTGAGCAAGCAATGATCTACTTACACCTTCAATATGAAATGTAAAATCCGCAAATTCAAGTACCGATTGATGTCCTGATTTAAAACACTGTTTCATAATCTTCCCATCAACAGAAGGGGTTGAATTATAACAATTACTTGCAGCAGACTCAATTGCAAGTACAGGATTTTCAACAATATTGGTTAATGTAACTTTCATTTCATTCATTTATAGTCCTCCATTTTTATTCTTATAATATACACAATATTTGTTAACATTACGACACAATTAAGTACTGCTACACTCCACGCTGGAAGTAGAATACCGTAAATTACAAAAATAAAACTACCAATAGCATTTAATAGTCGTAAACAAAATGTTCCCTTATATGTATTTGTTTTAAAGAACATTGAAACGACAATAAGAATGCTGCCTAAAATACCAATTGTTTCAATCATTATATTCTCCTTTCTTATTTATATTATATAGTAAATTAGATCTAAATTCAACTAAACATAAAGAAGAGGTAAAGTAAATACCTTACCTCTTTTATAACTAGCTTTTACCTTTATCTGCTGATTTAATTTGATAAAATCATTTCGTTATACTTTAAATTTTATGTAGTAAAATATTGTAATGCTTTTGTTGCATTTCTTTGTCTTACCTCATATGTATAGCTTGCACATCTTTCATACTTTTTTGCAAAATATAAAGCAGCTTCTTTTTCGTCTGTTAAGGAATAGAAAGAACTTCCTTCTGGAATTAATTCATATAATTCTACAGAGAAGAAACGTAATTGATCATCAATAGTAGTTCCAAAGTCATTTAATAATCTTGTTTTTCTAGATCCAGCCATTTGGAAAATACCATAATAAACTCCAGTAGAACAATTTCTCCATTCAGATAAATCAAGTGTGTGTCCACCAACTTCGGCCATTATATTTCCCATAATGCCGCTCGCTACATAGTCATTTAGCCCCATACTTTTAAGCTGTAGCCACACTTTTAAGGATTCACTATATCCATCCGCATCTGCTTTTTCTATTAGTAAATTATATTTTTCAAGTTTTTCACTTAACTCATTAAACTTATTTATACTCTCATTTAACTTCTCTTCATATTCTTTACATAGTTGGTTTGCTTCGTTAAGTTTATCTTGAAATTCTTCTAGCTCAAAATCGTAATTATTAACTTCTTCTTTATGTTCTGCTATAAGTGCATTCCGTTCTCTTTGCAGAGTTATTATGGCTTCTTTATATTTTTCTATTTCTTCATTTAAGTTTTCTACTTTCTGAACTTCTTCGTCAATAGACGAATTTAGTTCCTTTATTTGTTGTTCGTGTTTATTACTATTATAAATCTCTACCGCTAGAAAAATAATAAATAATATTACTATTACAAGACTTATCTGCACTATTTGCTTAGATTTTGCCTTGTAGTGTTGGGACATCTTCGAAATATTCATTTGTACTCCTTTCGAATATAAGATTTATTCTTAACCTAATAAGAGTAAATCTGTCATCGCTAGTTATATCCTGAATAGATTCTTTAGATCTCGTTTTATCAAGTTATTTGTTATTCAGCAGTTTATCTATAGCCTTTAAGGCTTCTATAAAATATAAGATCCCAGCAGATCTTTGAAGACGCTTACTGGGAACTTATATTATTATATACAATATAGTCCTAATTATTCTTTTGTTGAGCTTTCCTTGCTTCTCGTGCTTTTGCTAATCTTTCAATCGCAGCAGCCCGTTGTTCTTCTGTAAGAACTCGTTTTGTACGATTTTTATTATGTTCTTTAGGCAACCTTCCAAACCTAAATATATGTAAAGGACAATCTGTACATGGACATAATTGCACTTCAGGTCGACTATCACAACAACAATCGAGGCACTTAGCTTTAATAGCTTGAAGGGGACTCATACAGAAGCCCTCACGCTGAACTGTTTCTTTTCCGCGATTTTATTCATCATTTCCAAGAAGATTCTATCAAAGTAAATATTGCCATCAAGAATATTAGCAAAATTTCTTTCTCTATAACTCTCTGTTGCCCGCTTTGGAGCCTTGTGTGTGAAATAATCCGACGCAGCTTGAACAGTTCCCCAAGCAGTGCCTCTGAACTTAGCAATATCAGGAGCTAACATGCAAATCATGAAGTTATCTTTCTGATCTTCAATATTCTTAAGTTTACGTTCAGAATCCTTTTCATTCGAAACAAAAATATTATTAATTACGGAACGTACTTCATCATCACTTACTTTCGTTTCTGCGAGCTTTTCCGCAGTTACCTCAAGTTCTTTCATATACTTTTGTGCAAGACCAAGAGATTCACGAGCCTGTTCTAACTTGCTTGTCATGTCCCCAACATGCTTTGTAGACCAACTACGTTGTGCGTTATTAAGAGCAAAACTTAATGTATTATTACAAACAACGCGAACGGGTGTACAAACAGCCTTAATTGAATATGCTTTATTAAAACCATTTGTAAAGCAAATATAAGGACACACGTCATCTCCAAGAATCTGAACTTTTGGAAGTCTTGCGAGGATAAATGTTCTTTTCCCACCAAACAATGAGCCCGCGGTTTCGTAACGAACATCTCCACCAATAAGACCATCGGTAAAGTCAAACGCTTCTTCATTCTGTACAATCTTATATCTGTCGCTTACAACATCGAGGATTGCTCCATCTGTAATACGAACATTTGCTTTGTATCCAGGAACTTCTATCCCATCTACAAAAAGAGGTTTTGAGTCTACTTTCCAATCTAGTCCTGAAAGACGAAGTGCTTCTTTTGAATTTAGAGCTTCTTCAACAGAAGTTCCAAGGCCGTGCCAAGGCTTAAATCTTCCATTCTGTTCATTCGAAACATAAAACATATTTTCGAGTTCGTGTGCCATTTTAAAAGTCTTCCTTTCTTTATTTTTCAGTTACACGTTTTATCTTGTGTTTCATTTCAAGTGTTATATCAAACGTCCTCCATACTGATTAACACTAAACCTAGAGAATACCTGCTGCTGCACTCCATCCATTACCCATTAAAAGTTCTTGAAGAGCAGATTTCTGACCACCAGCAAACATTAAACTTTCGTTATCATCTGGATATGTCTGCCACACATAATCATAGTAATTCTCTGCTGACCAATACTCGATTATTACATCAACAATTGCAGACACACTCCAGCGGGATTTTTCTGTGTGGAACTGCTCAACCAATTTAGTAAGTTCCACTATCTTATCTTCTTTAGTTGGAAGTTTTCTAATTTCATTCGATCTGTTAGCAATTGCTTTAGCGTCCTTCCGCAACACGTCCTTGTACCTCTTTCTTCTATTTCTTATGTTTATATTATAATATCATTTTCGTAAAAAGACAACTTAAATGATACTCAAAATTTTACAGGCACATGATTTATTGTAAGAATGTTATCAGTATCCACGCAGTAATAAGGAATGTGTTCTGACCTATTAAAATAACTGTCTTGAATAAACATACTCACATCAGTCTGTAATAACTCGTCTTTACTAAAGTAATACACGCGGTTGTCTTTACATGTTACTTCATAAATGGTTCTAACATGTCCACCACGAACGGATGTTGCAAGTGTGAGATAATCTTTACCTGTTACAATGTTATGTTTAATCCTATTCTTAATAACCCATTCGTAGTTGTTTGTACGAGTCTTACTTTCTTCTCTATCTTTAAGAGTTTCAATAACTCTATGAAGCTTACTGTAGCGTATCCCAGTGCGAACGGTTGCTTCAGTGATCTTTATAATCTTGAAAGACCCTTCTTCATAGTTGGCTTCCTTGAGTTTCTTCTTGCTAAGTGGAACTTCGGACTTATAAGAAATCCTGAAATATACTCCATTTTTAATTTCTGCGAGAAGAGTTAACAATTTTTCGTTCTTCATTTGTATTTCTTCCTTTCCTTTTTATGATTATATTATAATATCAAATTAGAAGAAATTCAACTAAATTCAGCACAAAAGTAAAAAAAAAAATAATCAACAAATTAAAGTTGATTATTTTGTAATTTCATCTATGTATTCAACGGCCTTATCACAATTGAACTCACGATAGGTTTTTTGTCTAGTTTCTATAATCGTATTATCTTGTTTTTTATAACACACAAATACTTCTGATTGTTTATTCCATTTAGAAATACATCTAATATTGTTCTTTTCAAGCTCATATCCAAATATATTTTTATAATCAACAGATTGTTGTATTAACTTTTTTGCAAGTTCCTCAACTTTCTGAGTATCTAATTCTTCTTGATACTTTCTTATAAATTTCTTTTTTGGCTTACGAGTAACATATTCAAAGTCGTCTTCAAATTTAGCTTTCATATAATTCCTTTATTACGTATTCATGTTTAAAAGAAGACCACATTGATCACCCTTGGCAATTTTCCGTCCATAAAAATCTGTTGTAATATTTGCTTTCTTATTATATTTACCTTTTACCCTTCCGTAAAAATCTTTTACGAATTTATTTCCTTCGTGGTCTGTTTCTATACGACCAATAACTTTTCCACGCCAATCGAGTATTCTTTCAGAATTTACAATCATTGTAGTTATCCTTTGTTATTTTAACCAATCCATGTTTGACTAATTTTTGGTGTCTTAAGAATTTCGTCCGATGGGACAAGTATATGACTAGAACTTATATTAGAACCTTTATTTACTGTAGATTTTGTTACTTGAACTTCAGCAGCTGGTTCCTGTTTTAGTGTTTTATCTAAGTTCTTTTCAACAATTGTATTCACTTTCTCTTCTGGCGTTACAATAGTCTCAACGAGTTTTTCTGTAGTTGTTACAGTTTCAGAAATTTCTTTTCCAAGATCTGCTTCAGGATTTTGAATAATTGTTGATTCTAATGTAGTTGTTGAAGTTATTGTGTTTGTACTTTTTCTTGCCATAATATATAGACTCCTTTAAATAATTTTTTTTATAAATTAAGGGGGTGCAGTATAAATGACATATCACAACCACCTATGCTTTGCTTAGTGGTTGAGAACGTCTTTTATGTGAGGTTAAAATTTCACATTCTGTTCCTTTAATATTAATTTTCCAAATATTTAACATAATTCTCTCTAAATGATTTTTGTTGTTGTATATTAATTTTAATATACAATCATAATAAAATTAATATATCGTCTGACACTCTAATATCTAATGGAGAAGGACTCCATATAGGATGTATTACGTTACCTCTTTCTACTTTTATTTTATTAATCGTAGCATTAATGCTTTGAGAATATAGTGCAAGATTGTCTTTTTTGGTTTGTTCATCTCCCATATTCCATGACGTTAATCTACCAGTAAAACTGAAAATTTTACTTTCTGGGATTACAAATCTTCCACTGTATGGATCATTCCACCCTCGATCATTAGGTAATCCTATATGAATTCTAAAAGCACCGGTTCCATATAAAGTAAACGTATAGTCAACATTCAATTCAATTTCTTCGAGTAAAGTATATTGAAATAAAACGCTTGAAACGCCTGTATTAGCTACATGTGTTCCTAAACTATTACAGACTAAATTTATTCCTTGTGTATCTACTTTATTCAATTCATCCGTAATTGCTTTTTGGGACATGAGGGTCGTTTGCCCCCCCCCCCATAATTTGAACTACGGAAGATAGAGGAAGAGCATTACGATCTTGTATGTCATATGTAATATTATTGGGAAGTTTAATTTGATTAATAAATTCAGCCATTACTAATTTCCTCCAATTAAAATTATTATAATATTAGAATATCTCCTTCAACTTTTGCTTTATCATTTTTGGCATTCATCTCTGTTTTAGTAGCGTATGTTGTACTTGCAGTTGATGTTGTTAATGCGCCTAAATCTGCTGCTGTTAATGTAACTGCTTTAGAACCATCATAAGTTTTACCACCAACAGTTAACGCTGAACTAACTTTAGTAGCAATTCCATTAATATTTGTTTTAATTGTTCCTGGAGGATTAACATTTGACGGACAAGAAGTTTCGGGCTGCACTGTATCTTGTGAATGTTCATACAACGAAGTATGAACTGTCCAAGTTGTATTCTCGTTAGAATAAATATTGTATATTCCACCGCCTCTAAGATAAAAAACGGGATATGAACTATGCATCATTTGACGATATGCTACAGGATTAAGATTATCTTTTATCCAACAACAATCGTTTATAAGAATTATAGTTGTTCCTGAAGACATTCCCCAACCTGACGCTTGAGTTAAGACTTCTGTTAAGCAATAATAGCCTTGTTCATGAGTACTCCATGAAGGCAGCACATCGTTATCTAATTCGTGTACAACACAAAGATGTGTATACCCAAATCTAGAGTACGCAAGTTTATTTCCAACCACTGGATACCAAGTATTTTGATCATAAGTATCTGCTGTAAGATTAATTTTGTTTAAACTACCATAAATGTTGTTTGCTATTACTGCATCATTTATGGTTAACGAACCAGTTATTGTCCCCCCCCTAGGGGTAACTTCTCAGTATCTTGAACATTATACGTTGTACCATTCGGTAGTTTAATTTGTGAAATATAATTTGCCATAATATTATTCGTTATACTTTAAAATCTTTTATTAATAATTCATGTACCAAATCTGTTGTTAGATTTTTTTTTTACAGTTATTTGAGTGTAATTCTCCAAATAATTCAAGTTGCGTATTAACTGAAAATTTAGATAATGAATCTGCTATCTTACCCCATGCAATACAAGGAATATAACTTGAATATCGTCTTCCATTTCCGTTTTCTATATTATTTGCGAGTATAAAATGAATATTTCGATTATTATCTTTTGTATATCTTATATTACTAATTTTACATATTCGTCCTGATATTTCGCACTTATTAGTATTATCTTCTAACGTTTCTTCTGGTTTATCAAAATAAGTAAATACGTAAACTGATATTTTATCTGTTCCGTCTGGTTGATGAATGGAATACGTACGAACATTTCCAAGTAGACATATTGTATCTCCGTCTTTATAATTATTCTTATTTGTAAATTCTTTATACTTTAATACAATTATATCTTCTTTTCCTTTTGCTCTTGGAATAATTATATTTGCTTTGTTATATTGAATCCCATTAATACAATGAGATGGTTCTATATTTTTAATTATCCCTGATAAATACACATTATTCATATTACACAACTCCTAATTTGATATTTTCCATTCATTGTTATTATATACATATGGATTGTAAATTTCCCATTTACCTTTTGTACTATTATAGATATATACACCACATAAAACATTTTTTTGTGTTGTTTCGTCATATACATATATTCCACCTGTAGGAATAAATGTAACTTCGTTTGACGATGCTATAATATTACGATTGTCCGTAGCATAAAATTTAGCTTTATATAAAATACCAGGAATTAAGCTAGAACGTGTTAATTTTACCTCTGCATTTGTTCCACCAGATATAGCCGTATTTGTCTCCAAACGAACTGTAGTAGTAATATTATTTTCTTTAGTGATTTTCCACAAATCGTAATTCCAAGTATCCGCTTGTACATTAGATGGGGCTTTACATGTTAACTTAACTACAGTTGCTAATGGATAACCTGAGTCTATACTTAAATTTAATTCCAGTGGTACAGTACTAACTGGAATTTGTTTAGAATCCGTAAGAAATATATTATCGGATCGTTTAACTCTTAATGTATAATCAAGACTTGAATTTGACCATAAATTAACAGATCTCGTAACTTCCGTGTTTGCAGGAACGTCTGCATCTATAGCATTTACAGTTCGAATCGTAGCACCATTAAGTGTTCCTGTAAATTCCCATTGAACCTTCTTATCTGCTATAAATGTTAAATCGCCTTGCTTTGCACCTGTTACATTAACCGATGCGCGGTTAATTTTTGGTAATACTAAGTCATATTCAGCATAATCACTAGTTTCACCAGTAACGGTTGAATTTACACGTCTTGCTCTAAAATAAATTCGATATATCTTACCAGCAGTTTGTGGAATTCGATATGTTATAGACGACGTATTCGCTGATGAATATAGTCGATAGTTAGTTTCATCATTGTATCTATAAGACCAGTCAGTTGCGGTACTTGATGCTTTTATAATTGCACAAAGATCCCATGGATCCGTTGTACGAGTAGTTTTTTCAACTCTATATTGTTCAAGTGTTAAATCTAATTTTGCATCTTCCCAAATAGCATATAACGTTTTATTATCGTCTAATTGTATAGATTGACCTGGAGTATATGACGATGATGTTCCGGTGGAATTTAAACTCCAATTTTTAAAATTATAGTTAGTTTTACTTGGAATTTGTGATGATATAGTAACGAATGAACCTTTTGCTGCAGATTGATCTACTGGTGCACCAGTTCCACCAGTAGCATCATAAGTTAATGTACACACCGGTGGCATAATAGCCGCATCATCAATGTTAGTAAAATCAAGAGTTATAACAAGACTATCAGACTTTTTAGTAACTTTAAAATAAAATTTAACTGTATAACCACTTCGTACTTCAAATGTCTTAAATGTCCAGGTTGTTATAGAAGAGATATTCGTATAATTAGCAGTAACACCAGATTTTCCATCCTGCGACCAAGGGTGTACCCCAACACGTTCGCTTATTTCTGGTTCATTTTCTGACATGTATTCAGTTCCGGTAAACACATCCCCTAAAAATATTCTAGCTCCTAACTGTACCTTATATGGATTACCAGTTCCATAGGCATACGCCCCGGTTGCATTTTCAATACATACGCCTACGTTGTTTTTTGTTACCGTTGAACTACGAGTATCAACTGAAGCCATTTTTGCAGAAATACTAATAATTTTACGTGTACTTCCAGTATTATTTATCCATCGAATTGGATATTTACTGCTTAAAAAATTATTATCATTTCCATCAATCCAGTGGTATGCTTGCGTAGTTAGTCCCATATGTCTACACCCTTACTTATGTAACAATTTTAAAGAAAACTTGTCCATCGCTTGGATTACTTGGAAAGGCACTACCAAAAACCGCACCATTACGTTTTGCAACTAAACGGCCTAATTGATTTATGTTGATATATTGAAAGGTATTATAATTATCTATATTTGTACTTGTTGTTGCTTCCTGAATACTAGTAGAATCTACCGACCCTGAAACAATTGTAGTCCACTTATATTTACGATTAGTTGAAGTTCCTTGATTGACAACATTGAAGTTACCAAGCCTTGTTATGTTCCCAGAAGCACCTCCAGATGAATCTGATGAATACGAATTATTTGATAAGAAAGTATCTCCATTTTTAAATGAATTAGCAGAATTAGAACTTGATACCACTATTTTTTGTGGGGTTCCTTTTTTCTGATCGGCGTTTGTATTTTTAGTAGCATTTGGACCTATCCATAAGTTAACGGGGATATTATTACTATTATATTGTACAAATAATTCTCTTGGATACAGTGTCGTTGGAGCAGATTGTCCAGCATTTAACTGTATTGGAATATTTAGTGTAGACATTGTGTAGTACCTCGTTTATTTGTCTAAGTCTTCTTTTTCCTGACTACTTTCGTATTTATCAATTTCTTCTTGAGTCCATGGAACATATTCAATCTTAACGTCACCATTCTCAATTGCGTTAATGAATTTAGCTTCATCTCGTAACTTCTTTGCATCTTCATCTTCTTCGATTGCAAGATTGTATTCTTTTGCACGAAGATCCAAAGATTCTAAATACATCTTTATAACTTCATCTTGTTCTTCTTCTGAAGCATTATTAAACATCTCGTCAACTTCTAGTCCATTATCACTTAGAAGAATTCCATCTAAGTGTTCAATTTGGTGTTGTGCAATAAATGCAGCGAGTCCTATTAGTGAGACTATTTCTATACGTCCAAGAGGGGTTGTATAAGTTACTGAAATGTTTGTGTGCCTATGAATAAGGAATTCTTTATTTGGAATAGAATGACAACTTTCTCTATGTAGTGTCCATCCTTCACGAGATGTAATTAGTGGATTAATTAGTGTGCGAATATCTCCATTAAAGTTAATACAAATGATTCGTTTATTAAATCCAATTTGAGGAGCTGATAATCCGACCATATTTTCATTAGCACGAATAGTGTTTTTTAATTTTAAAATAATGGACCGCGTTTCTTCTCCATCCTTTTTTAAATTAACTTCTTGTGAAATTTCTGATAATTTATCATAATCTGTTTCAATCTCACATATATATTTATGGTTAATTTCATTAGGATTAAATTTAATAACTTTACATTTCATCTTTTAGTTACCTACCAATATCTTGAATCGTTAATGTATATTCGTCAGTATCAAAATTAGCACTTAGTATAATTAAATAATCATCATTATTATATACAATAGTTGACACTGAAGAATTTAGAATTGAAGATTCTTCTGATTCTTCAATTTCGTTTGATTTATCTAGTTTTTTAAAAACTTTATTAAATTCATCTATATTATTAAAGTTTATAACATATTTACCATTTAACTGTGTTCCATCATTGTAAATACCAAGATGGTTTAGAAAGTTTCTCATTTTATTTCTCTCTATAACGTAATTTTCTTTATTGTTTGTTGATTTTGTTTTTGAATATTCTCCGCAGTATATTGCTCAGTTTGTTTTAAAACTTTCGTCTGCTGATTTTTATATTTTTTAGTCTTAGAAGAACGATTTGGCATATCAAGTAAATATTTTACGTATGTCAACATATCATAGCTTGATTTAATTGGCTGAATTGTTTTCTTTAGTTGTTCTAATCGTTCTGGTTCAATAAGTTTTTTAGAAACATCTTCCGACATACCATCCAATGAATCTTGAAGTCTTATAAGTTGTTTATATATGGAATTATAATATTCATCAAAATGTTTTTTTGCCACTTTTACACACCCCTATAAAAAGATGTCTGTTAACCGATTTAAGTTAACAGACATCTTTATTAACAATCAGTTACATACTCAATGTATATGTTAAAAACTAAGCTATGCTTGAAACTAATTAGAAAATCCAGGGTCTAAACAAATTATGTTTAAATATATCCCAATTTGTTATACTCTTTAATAAACGATTAAACTCTTTATCAATTTCTTCAGCAGAATAAGATACTGTATATGCACCGAATTTTTCATTAAATTCACGAATTGCTTTTAATTTTTCTTCCTGTGCTTCACGAAGTTCTTTTGTCGGCTTATCATATAATTCATCTATTTGTTTCTTTGTGTTTTCAATAAGCTCTTCTACTTGTTTTTCTGTTTTTGAATAAGCCTCTTCTGCTAGCTTTTCTCTGTCTCGAGCTGCTTCTACTTTTTTTGCTAACTGTTTTTTCGTTAATTCTCGGCTATCTGTTAGCTCTTGTAGCTCAGCTTCTGCAGCTTTTAATTCGTCCTCTGTTTCATAAAGTTTTTTTGTTTTGTCACTATAAAATTTCATTCTCAATAATCTCCTTACTTACTAGGGACTTACCTTTTTGAAGGACTTACCCTGATATGACTTATAGATTTGTATATATATAAAGCATAGCTTAGTTCTTACATTAAATCGATTCTATGAATCTCTTTACATACGCTGTCCGGTGTTGAAATAATAAATGTTTGTGAAGGCTTACTTAATAGCCTTAAATTCTCCGCATAATCATCAACACCAAGTAAACAACCATTTGATACTCTTATGCAATTGTGCTCTTCTTCTGCTGCAAAGTGGTGTCTATGTGCTGTAAGTATTAAATCATGTTTACTACCTAACATATTTGTTACATTATCAACAACTTTACTTGGTTTATCTTTATGTCCATGTAATGCTGCAACATTAAAATTAAATACTTTAAATGTTGCAATGTCTGTACTTAAACATTCTTTATCAAAAATTATATCTTGATTGTCTTTTAGTCTTTCTTTTAAATACCACGGGATGATTCTTACTAGAGACTCTAAATCTAATGAATCCTCTTTACGTGGTTCTAATCTTGAATGATTATCCAATACGTCGTGATAATATACTGTACATAAACATGAAAAGTAATTTAATAATTCTGCTAACGTTTCACTTACCATCATTGTTTGTGAAATTACGTCACATCTACTTTGCAGTCTAATTGATAAGTGAATTCTTCCTGCAATTAAATCTGAAAGATTTACAACGTGTAGATATTCAAGTTTATTTTCTTTTATAATTCTCGTTACTTCATCTTTTAGTCGATTAATTCGACTTATAAATACGTTCTCGTTATATGTATTAAATACATTTTCTATTTGTAGTCCATAATGCCAATCTGATAACATTAAAATTCCAATTTTTGAAGAATCTTTATTTATCGTAATTGGTGTGTGGTTTAAGATTTTTTTATCACACATTACTTGTGCATATTCTCTGGCAATTTCTCGTATTGTATCCTCTCTTGCCATTCTACGAATAAGTGCATTGTTTTGTGTTCTTTCATCTGCTAACTTTATTTTTTCTTTTTTTATTTCCATTAGCAAATTTTTTAGTTGATTTTCTGCAATTGTTATTTCATCGTGTTCTTCTGTATCTGTAAGTGTTATTGAATAACACTTTTTTCTATATCTTGATTCCGTATGATTTAACCCAAGTTCTTCATTTAATATCCGTGCTAATTGAACCCAAGTAATGTCGTTATACATTAACTTCTGTTTATAACAACGGATTTCGAATTGTTGGTCTGTTTCTCCATCTATTCTTTTATAATCTGAATATATATTATTCATTTACTTCATCTTCCTCAATTATATTTGGCGTTTCTTTCTGTAAATTTTCCAGTATTTTTCTTACTGTTTCTGTTACATTCTTTCTTGCTTGAATATCAAGTCCAGTATCATTTATTATATTTATTTGATTGTTTTGAGTTAAGTTAATAAGTGAATTGTCATTTGGATTTGCATCTTTTGCTGTTACTTTTTCAAAATATGCATCCAATTTTTCTAAATAACTTACGAGTTCGAAATTTTGGAATTGGGTCGGATTACTAGAAATTCTTGAATATAACGTGTTTACAATAATATCAAGCATATCATTTACTTTAACAGCTCGATGAATGTTTTTCTTTTTTGCCTGTATATTAAATAAATTAATGAGATCCTTCATTTTTTGAGGATCTTCTGTTTCCATTAATTCGTCTGCAATGGCCTGAGATTTATTTATAACCTCTGGAAGAGATGAATCCACAGTTTGTATTTCTTCATCTTTCTTTTGTTCAATGTTATCTTGATTTTCTTTTTCGACCATTATAGTAATTCCTTGTATGTTTTATTTATTCGTTGCCCAATTAATTTTATAGTACCATCTATTAGTTCTGTATCTTTATTATTATATGCTCTTTTTATAGCTTCATTTAAGTCTTTTCCTGGAACAAACTTATAAGAAATTCCATCATCCTCGAATCTAATAATAAGATTAGCTTTACCTAAATCTATATCTATACAATTTAGTCCTTCCTGTCTTGCACAAAAAGTGTAATGTGAAATTAATTTAGATATTATATCTGTTAGCCTTTGTAAATTATATTCTTTAATATCTGTTATATTGGCTAAGTCTTTTAATAAATTCATATTACATAAATTTCCTTAGCACACTAATTAGCCCTTTATTATACAACGTTTGCACCAATTCGTTTATATCTCTAATATATTGAGTTAAATTATCATTTAATCTATCTTTGATTATATCTTCCCATGTTAATTCTTTTACTTGTTGTATTCTTGTAAGTTCGTTTTGTATTTGTTGCGAATTAAACATTAAAGTCA
This sequence comes from uncultured Bacilli bacterium, assembly GCA_947598285.1. GTDB lineage: Bacteria > Bacillota_I > Bacilli_A > RF39 > UBA660 > Ventrenecus. The sequence continues at coordinate 64,471 of CANQFE010000001.1, read as the reverse complement.
TAATCTTTTATTGTTTCCTTTATTACTTTATACATGGAAATCAACCGATGTCGACTCTTAGCGTCGACATTAAACGATTTTACAACAGTATCAAAATCTTGTTTTTCAATTTCCACCTTTTGATACAACAATAATCCATTACATAGATCTTCCAGTTGATTCAATGTTGGTATCTCTATTATAGTACCTCCGAAGAATTTACACAACTTCAATAAGTTGTCTACATTTAAAATGTACGCAAGTCTAGACAATGAAGAGTATTCTTTATTACTATTTAATTTAAATAAAATAAATAGTAAAATACTATAAAAATCATTATTACGTAGTTCTTTTATTTCGTTCATTATCTTCCCCTTGTACGCTATATACAACTTCTAGTAAGTCTGACGATTTCCTTGTTGTCACATTAGATAGAATATCTTTTAAATCATTCGAAATTGTTAACTTAAGTTCCCGTAATAAAACTGCAATTAATGGTTTGTAGGTATCTTCCAGATTTATTATAATTTCTTTTCTTATACTATATTTTAATTCATATAAAAAAGATAATAATACACTTAACTTAATATTATACCATTCGCTATTGTATTTTTGTCTTGGTAATTGATTAAAGAATGCACATATGGTATTTGTTAAATCATGAAGACAACATCGAAAGTCAACTAAATATAATTCATCTGATAGTGAATTAAATAAGTCGTTAAATGAAATTAGTTGTTCATAAGATTCAACTGGTAGGGTCTTTTCTCCAAATTCTTTATTCTGATAATCAATTTTAATGAAATTTAAAGATTTTTGAAGATACGATAAAATATAATTTATTTTCTGAGAATTTTTTCTTTTTGGCCTTCTTATACGGAAAAAAATTCTTGTCGCTGCAAAAATACTAAATTGTTCATAATCTCTATAATTTCGAAAATATTTATTTTTCTTACTTAAGAGGTCTATAATTAAATATAAGTACTGAAATAAAGTATATTCATCACAATCTTCTTTATATGCATTATTATCTATCCAGATACATAACTGACTATATGTTAAATTTTTTGGTTTATAATATAACATTATTTTACCATTGAAATCTTATTAATATCTTTTACTACTTGAATAACCTTATCGGACGGAATACTTAAATCAGATCCATGATGTGTAATAATAAATATACTATTAATATCATTCAATTTTTGTGAAATGAGATCAATAACTTTTGAACAACCAACAGAGTCTAAATTATCAAAAATTTCATCGAGAACAAGTATATTTGTAAAAAAGCCTAATGTTTTACATAACATATCTCTAATAGAAAATTGAATAATTAAATCTATCTTTTGCTTTTCCCCACCAGATAAAGCCTCGTATTCTTTTCCATCGTAAGTAATAGAAATATTATTTCCATCTAATACAACTTCGATAAGTTCAGTGCCAAATACACACTTTGTATATTCTTTAGCAGTTTTATTTATAAACTCAAGAACATTGGTAAGTAAATATCCTCTAAAATCTCTTGTAATAATTGTGTTAAATTTATTAATAATACCTTGTCTTATTTCAACAGACTCTTTCTGTTCCGAGTATTTTGTGATATCTTTATTTAATGAGTCAATCTTTTGCATTGATTCTTTAATAGCTTCATCTAATTTTAAAATATTTTGTTCATAAGTTTCTTTTATTGTTTGGTATTTGGTAAGCATGCTTAATGCTTCCGTCTTACTATTTACATGTGAATCACATGTAAACTTTATTCTTCTAAGATTTTGTTGTGTTTGATCTATTTTTATAAGCAACTCTGATTTTTTATCATAATATTTTAATTCTACATTTTTAATATCTTGATTATATGTAGCCTTTAAATCATCAAACTCTTTTGAGCATTTAGCTTTCGTATCTTCTATTTGTTTTAGTTGCTCTTGTAATATAGTTGAATCTGGTTTTTTTACACCAATAAGTTTTTGTCCACAAGTTGGGCAAACATCTGTGATAGATAAAATTCTTTTAAGCTCTTTTTTTACCGATTCTTCTTCAATACATATATTATTAAATCTATCCCTAATCTCTGTGAAGAGGTCTTTGTAAGATGTATCTACGCAATAACGTTCATCATGTTCCTTATCATCAAGTGTTCTTAAGTTCTTCTGTATCTCTTCGTATTGCTGATTTAATTCATCATATTGTGTTGTTAATTCCTGAATACATTTATCTTCGGCGTCAATAAATTTTGTTTGTTCTAAAATGATAGCATCGTAGTTACTATCTCGTTGTAGTGTTATAAGCTCTTGTTGATTATTATTAATGGAAGTATTTTCTATATCAATTTGAGTTCGAAATTTAAGAATGTTATCTTCAATTTTTCGTAACTCCGTTGAAAGTTCCAACTTACGGTTAGTAATACGAATTTTTAAATCCTCAATCATAAAATCAGATTTACTTAATTTTTCAAGAACATCTTTTCGTCCAGATGGGGTATTACTCGTAAACTTTTGAGGAAGACCTTGTCCTAAAATAATAACGGAACCAATAAGAGATGGTGTTAAATCAGGTAAATATTCTTTAAGAATAGCTTCCGAATCTCGGATTCCTTTACCAGATTTGTTTTCACCATCTACATAAATAAATAAATTTGTTTTATATTTGGAATTATCTTTACTTCTTATTACAACGTATTTATGTCCATCACATGTGAAATCAAGCGTAACTAACGCACCATCATTGCCATAAATATTAGTAACATTTTTATTACCACGAATAGTATTTCCGGTTAAGCACCAGACGATTGCCTCAAAAATAGAACTTTTACCAGCACCATTACTTTTTGCATTATCCGTAGGATTTTCATTGTATCCAGCAATAGTTACGTAGCCTTGATCATTAAGTTCAATAGTGGCTTCACCAAGGGACATAAAATTTGAAATACGTAGAGAATTAAATTCAATTTTCATGAAATTGCTCCAGTTATTTTTTTCAGTTCATCTATCAATTCATCCGATGTTCCAAGATTTTCTTTAACATATTCCCGAAATTTTACTAGATGATCAATTGAAAAATTTGTTTGAGAAATTACAGAATCATAAGTACTATCATCACTTAACTCAATAATGACTCTATATTCTATAACATTCTGGGAATTTTCCAATAGATTTTTAATATATAAAACATTATCAATATTACATTTAACCGTAATAACTGCATTCGATAATTGTGTTAATACATTAGTTATTTTTTTCTCTGAATAATTTGTTAAATCGAATTTATAGAAATTAAATGCAAAAGGATTTTGATAATAATTGATCGAATGATTCGAAGTATCAATGCACATTGCAAAATGATTGTATTTCCATGCATCTTCACTAAAATTCTGTCCTGTTAAATTTCCTAAGTTAATAATTTTATCACTAACTTGACTGAAATTATGAATGTGCCCATTTACACAGAGATTAAAATGAGTTTCAATTTCATTTATTTCAAAACCATCTTTAGAAATAAATTTACCCATCTGAATACCTTTTATATCGTTATGCATAAATAAGATATTTTGATTTTGTTTTAAATCTTTAAAATTAAAATATTCTAGTATCGGTTTTCGATTTGTTTCCAAAATATAAGGTAGAAAAAATAATTCAGTTCCATCACCACAATCAAAACATGTTGGTTGATCAATTACTTGGAACGAATCATTAAGAGTAAATAAATGAGACGAACTGAATTCCGCATTACCCCTTCCAATTTCGTGATTACCTACAATAAACATATGTGGAATATTAGCCCATTTAATTTGGTCTAGTGCTGTAATAGATTCGGAATCCAATTCATTAGAATCAAAGAAGTCTCCAAGAGAAATTACTTTATCTACTTGAATATTTTTTGCAATTTCTTCAACCCAGTTTACAGAATTAATTAAATTCTCTAATCTTGTAGAAAATTTAATACCTCGACTTCTTACAATTGACGAATATGTGCACCAATGTGGATCTGCAAATAATAATAATTTCATAAATTCCTCTTTAGCTTGCTAAACAATTACAAATAACATAATCAATTAACCATGGAATTTCTATCATACCTGTTTTAAGCATTTTATCAATTCCTGAAATAAATATAAATGCGTTAAGTAACTGTTCTTGAGAATATACTCGAGGACTTTTTCTTATTGCATAAATCACATTTGATTTAAGTCCAGTTGATGCTTCCGTTGGATTTGGATGTAACCATACTTGAATAAGTTTTTTAAATTGAATATATAGAATTGTTACAACCCCCAAAGGTTCTGCATCAAAACTTTTTATTTGTTGTAGACAATTACTTATCTGCACTAAATCTTTTTTAACAATTGCATTTGTTAAATCAAATACGGTTTTATTCGATAAATCGTTAAATGCTCCTTGCATCTTCATATCGTTAAAGATATATGGTCTTTGTGATTTATCAAATAAACTTAATTTATCTAACTCGTTAGTTAATCGATAAATATCACCATGACAAATATCAATTAACCAATCTAACTCTTTTGTATCTACCCCTTCTGCAATAGAGTATGCGTAATCTTTAATATGCCATAATTCTAATTTTGGAATTTCTACAATTAACGATTTGTATTGTTCTTCGATGTCTTTCGAATATTCTCTTGCTATAAGATAAAAAAATTTTATACTTTTAATAGAATTTGGAATCTTAACTACTTCATCCATATATGTACATCTAATTATATTATTATCTAAATTTCTATCGAAAATATCAATAGAATTTGACTTAAGAAGCTCAAGGTTGTCGCAGTACATAATTTCCTTATTTAACGTCTTTCCAATTGCTTGAACGTATTGAAATGGAATGAATGGAGTATCTATAAATTTAAATAAAATTGGAGTGTCGGGTATATTATTTGATTCAATCGCTTTCTTAACATCCTCGAACGTCATACTAATACCCCTTTTAATGAAAAGATAAAATTCTCAAATAATTGTTTTTTATTAATATTTGGAATTCTTAAATTATTAGTAAATTCACATACCTTTTGACATACTAAAAATGAAATACTTTTATTTTTATACAAATCTGCAGCTCGATCTTTTAGTAGGCTAAATATTAGTTCTGCGGAAAATTTATTATCTTTTTTCTCTTTATCGTTAAAATACATATTCTCAGATAACTTTAAAATATTTGCCCAACTAGCTCTTGATAATAAAGTTAACATACGATCTATATAAATCAAATATGTATTAATATCTACCTGCATAAACTTTAACACTTTACCCGGTGTTCTGCAATATTGTAAAATTACAGCATCGTTAACCCCTGTAATTTCTTCTAACTGTGAATTACTATACGAATTCATTTGATATACTTGACATCTATTTAAAATAGTTGGAAGTAGTGTTAACGTTGATTCTGCAAGTAATACTATAAAAGAATTTGTTAATGGTTCCTCAAAAAACTTTAATAAAATATTTTGTTTTTTAAAATCAATATAATTTCCATCAATAAGATATAATTTTTGAAGTGGACACAATTGAATTTCATCTAATTTTTCATTAGATAATTTATTAGTAATATCTTCCACTGGAATATGTAATAATTTATTAGAAAGATTGTCCACTAACATATGTTTACCAGATCCATATTCCCCTAAAAGAAGTATTGTTCTTGGAAATGTTTTATCCAAAATTTGTAATTCGAATTTACTTATAATAGATTCTTGTCCAATCATCTTATTCCCACCTGGAAATATTCAGTAGTGCAATTTCAATACTTGCTCTTAGATTCGTCTCAGTCTTCAATGTATTTTTTAACTCTAGTAACTTATTTGTAATAATCATATAATATTTTGATGCATCATCGAAATTAATACTATTCTTAATGTTATCCTCATACGTAATTGGAATTTCCAACAATTCCATATTCTGAAAAATTGTATATTTTGTAATATCTAAACAAAATTTAAACAATTCATTGATAAACAATTGAAGATCAGAACCATAGTAATACATTGTTCCAATAATTTCAATAATTTCTTGTTCGTTACCGTCAATAATAGCATTCACTAAATCAAAAAATATATCATATGAATAAGAACCAAGAGCAGCTAATGTATTATCAATATTAACATTTGTAGATAAAGAAACTACCTTTTCAAGACGCGAAATTGCATCCCGCATTCCACCATCACTTACTTTACTGATATAATTAATTGCTTCATCCGTATATGTAAATTGCTCTTGATTACAAATATATTTCAGTCTATCAACGATTGCACTCGTACTAATCTTACTTAAATTATAGCGTTGACATCTATTAATAATAGTTGCTGGAACTTTATTTACTTCGGTCGTGCAAAAAATAAAAATTGTATATGTAGGAGGTTCTTCAATACATTTTAAAAACGCATTCCATCCTGCACTACTAATTGCATGACATTCGTCTATAAGAAAGATCTTATAAGTACTATCCACAGAACGTTCTTTAGCTGATTTCACGATATTGCGAACATTATCAACTCCATTATTAGAAGCAGCATCTAATTCCTCAAGACCATTTAATCCATTATTTATTTTAGAAGCTAATATACGTGCTAACGTTGTCTTCCCACAGCCCGTAGGACCACAGAAAAGATAAGCATGTTTATAAGCTTGTTGTTCTACTTGTTGCTCAAGAATTTTTACAATAGAACTTTGTCCAACCACCTCTGAAAATTCTTGTGGCCTATATTTATTTGCAAGATTACTTCTCATGATATCACTTTCTTATAATTCACGTATAATTGTAATAGATTCTTCTGGTAACCAAAAATCTTTATAATAATCAGTTTCAATAATCGATTGCGTTTGTTCATTCCAACCATGAATATTAAATTGAATCATTTTGCCTAATTTCTTAATATATTGTGCGTATAAAAGATTTGTTTTCGGTTTACGACCTTGATTCCAATTTGCAGATAGTGTAAATCCATCTGGTTCATTTAAAATATAATTTGGTACTCTGATTAGATATGAACCACCAAATCTAAATATAATACCACTTTTTGGAATAAATAATTTAGTAGTGGTATCATCATATTCGGGTAATTTTATACGTACTTTTTCTAATTCTTTTTTAATTGTTTTATTCATAACATAATCTTTATAATCGAATTTATTCCCCCTCACGTTTATGTCTCGAATATCTTCTATGCATAGCTCTACTCATAAACGTGCTATCCTCATTTAAAGATGCTTCAAATTCATCATTATTCATGATAGGTTCAACGGCATCACCTAAAGCCTTAAACGAAAATTTAAACTTAAATCCATATTTACTAAACATATCTATTGCATTTTTCATGTTTTCAATTTTATTGTTTACTTCTATTAGATTATATGTTTTACACGCATTATGCGTAACATAATATCCTATAACTGCATTTTCATTAGAATTTACTTTTCCAAAAAAGAAACTTTCCTGTCCATAATCTTGTGCAATTTGTTTAGAATCATCAAGAGTAATATTAAAAATCATAAACGACTTTTCGGATGCACCGTTATACTTTCCTTTTAAGGGCACATAATTTGCTCCGGAATACCTTAGTGCAGTTTCACCATTTTGTTCTATAATATGCAATAATACTGAAGATTTAATACTTTGAATAGACTGTTCATTGTACAGTTTCTTGTCATTGAACCATTGAACAAATTTCTTCTTGAATTCTTCTTCGGTTGAAGCTTTCCATCCAAGAGGATTTTCTACTGATAGTACACAAAATGTTTTAATGTTACCAGTTTTATCTCCAAACAATACTTTATTTACACGTCTGTAATTATTAGAATTTTCGTCCATCACAGTTATTTTCATAAAAATGCCTCTCTAATTCATATTTATATTATAGTAGTTTTAGTCAAAAAGTACAACTAATTAAAAGCTCTCTCATCAATAAACGTAGCCATAAGATCGGCAATGTGAAGAATTAAAGCAAGATGATAATTTTCATAAATTTCTGAAATATTAACTTGTGCACTATCATTTGCTAATCTTCCCATATGATTTAGAATAGCTGCACTTTCTTCTATTTTTAATGGAATATATTGTCTTGCAATATATTCTGCGTTAGCCTCATGTGAACTAAGTACAAATTTTTGATCTCTTACTTTAAATAATTTTACCGCTACCCAATCGAATCTACCAAATTCATCTTGTTTCGAACCAGCTTCAGCATACACCTTTTTATTTTGTATATAAGGCTCATAAAAATTCATCTTACTAATATCATGTAGGAGTGCAACAATAACTAACGATGCATCATCATAACATTCTGGATCCATATTAGTCCAGGAATCAGATTTAGAAATCTTTAATAGATTACGATAAACATTTAAACAATGTTGACAAAGTCCACCTTCAAATGCACCATGATATTTGGATGAAGCAGGAGCATAAAAGAAATCAGATTTTTCAAGATGTTCAATTAATCCATCAATATTCGCTCCTTCTCTTTTAATGCTTCTAAGTAAGTTAATAAATTCTTCTTTGTTCTTTTTTATCTGCTCAGTAGTTAACATTGTATAATCTCCTTAAAAAATAAGGGACGAGGTTATTTTTCCTCGTCCCTCTATTGATATGTATTTTATACGACCAAGAGCCCAGCGGCAACGAGGTGTCTCTTATAGGAAACTCGATTCTGTTTTGAAATATGATCCTTACCGGTATGCTTACCACTAAGTGATGTAAGATATTCTTTCTTAAACACAGGATCCAAATGATACCGAAGATCTCTTACCTTAATACGACACTCTTTTGAAATTTCAGCCCAAGACCTACCAGCCTTAAGCATTTTACGAGCTTTCTTAAAATCATCCTCTGTAAATTTTACTTTTCTATCGTATTTGGTTCCCTGAATATGTACCATCTTATCAAGCTCGGAATCGTTCATCTTCAACGTTTCAATAATCTTATTTGCATTTTTCATCTGTTAGTTACCTTTCTTTTAATAAATACTAGTTCATTTCTTATATGTAAACTGGTACAAATACCAGGAAACTAGGGGAAAATGGTGGGACCTGCGAATCTATTTTAACGTTAGCCCATTGGTTAACGACCATCTATATTATAATGACTAAAGCACAAAAACACAACTAATTTTACAGGTTTTCTTCGGAAAGTTTTTCAATAAGATATTTCATAAGACGATCATTGATTACATAGTAATCGATATTATCGTCAAAACAGAAATTAAAAGCAATACAATGGTTAGAAAGCCTATTTTGAAATGCTTCCTTTTCGTGTTTCTCAAACCATTCTTTTTTAATTGAAAAAGAATTCTTTTCCGTCAAACATGTTTTACATTCAATACTCATTGAGGCAGATGGAACTACAACGTCAGCTTTATTAAACTTTCCAGCTCCGGAATTTGCGTTAACATAACCACCTAATTTCTTAGCAATTCTTTTTTCTTGAATACTTGAAACATATCTTGTACTCGACTTATTTACGCTCATCCTGCACTCCATCTCTAATAATTTGTTTTGCATTTTCAACAAATTCTTCAGCATCATCTTTTGTGAAGAACCATTTTTTATCTAACGAGCTAAGTTTATAACGTGTTCCGTTAGCAATAAAAGCCCATCCAAGATCTTTCCCATTTCTATCTAATTTTCTACTAATTTCAGTTACTTTAATTGGAATTATTTTCCAGTATTCTGGTGTAAAACATTCTCTACCTTTAATATAGTAAATTGTTGAACCCAGTAATTTATTCATATTAAAAGCAAGATTTATTAAAGGACTAGGATTCATTTCAATTTCTCTCCTTAACTTATAGGTATTATTAGAACAGTGAAGCCTTGCTCATATGCTTTTTAGTAATCTTTAATTCTTCTTTTAAATTCTCAAAATCTATATTATTTTCAGGGGCTTCATTTCCCCAGCAATCCCATCCAATCGCACCAGAACGTGCGAATAATTCAATCCGTGGTAAATCACCCATAAGCTCAACAATTCTGTTCCGAACTTCATCTGGTTTTTCACTATGTTTTCTAATTGGTGAAAATACGAGTTGACGAATCCCTGCATTTATCCGTTGTGGTTTCCCTTTAACTGCAATTAAACACGGTTCTGAATTTGCACGTGTCCAATGTCCCAATCCAAGAAAATATCCATTTCCATTTTTATTTTCTTTTATCCATTGAAAAGCAACACTTTTATATGTAAACCCCCAAGCTTTAATTAAATCAAGTGCCTCTTGTATATTTGGATATGTAGCCCACATAAAAAGAACACAATCGTCCGCAGCAATACCACCTTCTCCATTTACAGAATTAATAGGAAGCTGCTTTAGTTCCTCAATGGTCATTGTTGGATAATGTTCAGTTGCAGAACCCTTACATCCTATATCATTATATGACCACGGTGGACTGCATAAATGATATTGTACTTTTTATTTGGAAAAGGTATCATAATCTTCCTCTTTACGATCTAATTATTATAATATAACACTATTTATAAGTTTATCTAGTTCCACATTACATTCTTGCTGTAAATCGACACATGGATAAATTTCAAAACTATTATCCAATTTTGTATAATCAAAATGTACTAAATAGCATCCACCAATATCAATTCCAAGTTCTCGTTTAATTATAGCTTTATATGTATTTAACTGTACACAATAGTGATTATAATTACAGTCTGATAAATAATTAAAAGATTTTAACATCTTATGATTATACCAGTTGTTTTGTTCAACCTTCTTTGTATTCTTATAATCCCATATTTGAAACTCTTTAGCATAAGCATTCCAACATAACATATCTATGTTACCTGCAATAAAATCTTTTATTCCAACCGTGTATTCTAATTGAATTGGAAACAATTTATCCTGTGTATCATCATAAAATGCTTTAGCTTTTGGTATAAGAATTTCAACTCTTTCTTTTACTTCATCTAAAATATTTAATTCTTCTGCTTTACGATAATCATGTTCAAAAAATTTACCACGCATAATATTTTCAATGTAACTATGTATAATAGTTCCAGAAACTGCTGATACGTCTCCCATTCTTTTCCAGTTCGCCAACACTGTTTCTTGTGATAAATTATGTTTTTCTGCATATTTCTTACTTATTTTCTCTGAATCAAAAGGCTCGTAAAAGCGTTTAATGAACTGAGTAACTGAATATTTTACTTTCTTATTATTGTAATAATATGTATGAGTACTTTCCTCGAAATGATAACGAAACTTTTGCCATATTAAAAGAGAATCAACATCCAGCATATTAGATTTCTTCTAGATTTGCATTCGCAGATAATCCAAGTTTTTCATTTATATCAATATTTAACATTTCTTCGAATGCAATAATGTTTGAATCTTCTTTTTGGCTTAGTTTATCATACACCTTGTCATACATTTTTTTCCACTGTTCTTTATGTTCTTCAAAATATGGTTTAAGATTTTTCTTACCTCTAATTTTAATTTCGTTACCTTCAGAATCTAATGCCACTTCTCCTGTGTCAATATCAAGTATCTTAAATGTTCCTTGCGTGGAATTATCAATCATTCCAAAGTAAACCGCCATATCAATTGTATCTTGAAGAATGTCAATACCTTTCGTGTAATTTAAATGAGCCATTCCTAACTTACGGTCCCATTTACAGGTCTTAGTCTTTAGCACATACATTTCAATAATATGTCCAGCTGGAGATTGTGCTGATTTGGTTAAATCATTACCATCTTCATCAAAAAACGTACCACGTTTAAACATAAGACGCATTGAACACTGGTGTTTCCAAGCTCGTCCACCTGGTGTTAAAAGAGCATCTCCATATCCAGTCATATTATCACGAACTTGATTAATACCAATAAGTGTTGCTTTATATTTTCTAAGTAGTCCAACAGCCGTGTTAGCAAATCTTGTTAAAGACTTTGCAATTCCACCCATTTGATATTTTTCCATAGACTCATCAACGATTTGTTGTGGAACAAGTGTTGCAAGACTATCAATAATAATTAAGCCTACATCCCCAGTCTTTAACAAATCAAGTGCCATATCAAACACTTCTTCCGCAGACTGTCCTTCTGGTCGAATAAGAATGGTTTTAACTGTTGCATCCTCACTCATGTCATATCCCATTTTTTCAGCCCACACTGGATCCGCAGTGCATTCTTGATCAATATAAACAATATAACGAGGATTATCTGGATTACGTTCTAACTCTTTACGTTGATATGATGCTGCTGCTAAAAATGCGTTAGTAGTTTTGCCTGAACCTTCCGCACCTGTAAATTCACAAATTCTACCTTCTGGAATTCCACCATATAAACAAGTATCTAAAGATGGGCTACCTAAGGAAAGAATTCCGTCTACACGAATATCTTCGACACCAATTTCTGCTACTTTATCTCCGTACTTCTTTTTGATATTTTTTAGAATATCGGAAACTGTGCCTACCTCTTTTGACATTTACATTCTCCTATTATCAGGTTATTTCATAAGTTTTTGGATCAGATGACATTGTAAAACTAAGACTCTGATCCTGCATTCTTTTTGTAATAATCTTGCGAATGGAACTAACTAAATCATATCCAGCCGACATTCTCATCTTAATTTGCGAATAGATACGAGAATAAAGACTATTGACAACTTGTTTTTCTTTACTTAAACTTTCAGCAATAGCAGTTAATTCCGCAACTGTTAGTTTATTCTTTTTGTCGCTATCTTTTTCTCTATTTGCAAGATATTGCAAATTATATTCTTCTTTATAAATCATCTTGGAAATATCATCTTTAATTCCTATTTGTTCCAATTTAGCAGAAAGGAAGTATAATTTACTTCCTAATTCAAAGAGATATTTCTCAAGAGTTCTATCATCTGCGTCCTTTTCAACTGCATCTTCATTAAAATCTTTTATCAGTTCATCAAGATCTCCTATATATGCTTCTACAATCTTATTAGTAATATCTTCATATACAAGAGTTGTATCGTCAACTAATTTTAAAGTTCTATCGATATCTTTAATAACTTCGGTCAAAATAGGCTAATCCTTTCTACATTATTATTTATTTGTGCTATCTTCGGATGTATCGCAACTTCTATTTCATTAGAACGTAAATTTTTTATAAGATCCACTAACCAATATGGTTTATTTGTACTACTTTCAATATAAAAATTATTTATAATACCCTTTGGATATGTATTTCCGTTACGTTGTAGATAAATAACTACGCTACAATCACTTTTTACTTTTTGACTACTATAATAAATTCCTGAGCTACTTAATTCCGATTTAATCCACGGACAAATCTTATATGTATCATATGACGATTCAACAAGAAGTAATAAAAATGTCTCTAATTGTTGAATCGAAATAATTACTGTAAGCAATTCATATTCATTATTATTTATAATATCGCTAATTGTAGTATTTTCAACGGATGTTCCTAAAGTTAATGTACCAAATTTACTTAAATCAACTATTCTACATTTCATTGATCTATTCTCCATCAGCCAATGTTGTTAAAATAGAATAATTACTGTCTAGAAATATTTTTCTTGCTTTTGATGGAATATTAATTATTCTATAAGCGCTGCCTTCTTTTATGTATTTTACATTCACTGATTTTAAACCTTCTTGCTTCATTTGTTTAATTGTTCTAACAGGAACATAACAAACTATTTGATGGTCAACAAACCAAATAATAACTCCTGATCGTATTCCATGAATTCCAGATACTTCCAATAACCCATTATATTGTTTTAAATTTGTAAAAGGAAATGTATTACCATGCACACTCTTAACTTCTAGAAAATATTGATTAGGGTAGATATAACCAATAAAATCTGAACGTGTTTTTATTGATTTATATCCACCCATAGAATCATATAATCTTTCTAAGTGTGAACCAGGTATTTTTAAAAAGTCCTGTTTAACCTTTTGTTCGAACTCTTTACCTCTATTCAGCAACTTATTAACCTCTTTAAGTTATACTAGTTAAGATTCATAACACTGAGGAATAACCCAACTTATATTACCTTCGTTAATCAAAAATGCTTTATCATTTCCAAAATGAATCTTTACAATCTGATTACTACAACTCTGTAATGTTTTTGAAAAGTCCCTACTATCAATAAATGCTTCATAACTATCGGTAATGTTGCTTTCATTTGCATATGTAACTTGCTCAACATTATTACCCTTGTAATCACTAATAATCAATGCATTGTTATTAAACGTTAATTTTATTAGATATTCATCCAACGTAGTGCTTGTGTTAGTAAATAGCATTAACCGATCAATTGCTTGAATAGTTAATATTTTATTTACTGAAATTGAATATGGATATTCATCATTTACTCTTCCTCGAATTGCTGTAACGGGATACCCTTGAAACAGTTTTTCATCACTTGCAAGAATTGCTGAAATTTGAATATCGTCTGCAGTCATATCAATAACTGTTGAAGTCATATCTTCTCCAAGCTGTTTGTGTCCTACTTTTACCTGAATAACATTGTCCTTCTTGAATAATCTAAACAACTTAATAAGTTTATCATTCATTAGCAACTTAGAATTCATATTAACGTTAAACTTATTAATACATGCACCACTGGTAAACGTAATACAACCATTACCATCAACATAATACAAACGTTGTACAGGTCTTGTAATTGCCCCTTTACTAAGTTCTTTACTGTTAAAATCAATGATAGAATTTAAAATTTCTCCACTGATAGAAAATTCTTCTTGTACTGTATCCATTTCAATTGTCGGAATTTCAAGAAGTTTTTCGTCTTCGTAAATAAGTGGAAGTTTATAATTACCATTACACTTAACAAGAAGATTATTATTATTACTTGTAAGTTCAATTGTTTCCGACGTTACTTTACCAATAAGTTTGAGGAACAGAATTGCATCTACCGTTGCATGAAGCTCTTCGTTAGTATTAGCATTAAACTTAATATTTACGTAATATTCTCTGTTGGTAATTGCCATTGAAAAAATTCCATCTTTGATTTTAATTTCCAATGTTTCTGTAATTGTATTAAGAACATTAGAATCTACTGCTGCAAGAATCTTTTCACACGATTTCTGTAAAATATCTGTTCGTAGAATCATTAACTAATCTCCTTTTTAGAACGTTACATTACTATCATTAAATATGCCACTTCTATATTCTGTGGTTAAAGAACCATCTTTTGAATTAGCACCTCTATAATGTTCACATCCATGAACTGCGTTTTCGATTTTAATAAAGACATCTTCTGTACCTGAAATTCTCTTAATAGTCTTACCAAGATAATTTGTTAAATCTTCTTGTAACCAAAACCTCTTGGCAGCCCAATTAACAAAACGTTGTAATTTACTAATCCCAATTAAATGCGTTCCAGGTTTATATGCAATAATTGCTCTACCTCTATCCAAAGTACTAAAAGGAAGAAAATGATGACTACAACAGGATATTAGATCTACTTCTTTACAAATAATACCTTGCTGTCCATCATTTGGAAAAATAGAAAGAACAGGTTCTTTATTCCATCTTCCAGAGCCCAATTCCGTTGTATCATCTGGATCGTTACCACACCACATTTTTGCAATTCTTCCAGGGGTTCCTTTACCTAGAGCATTAATATCTACATTCGGATCAGTTAAATCAATCTTCATTGCATTAAATGCTTTCATAAGATAATATTGTGTTGCACTTCGCATAATCCAATGAACTTCCGGTTTAATATTATTATCTTCGTCGATAAATTCGTTTTCAATGTCTCTACGACAATATTTTTCTTCTTTATCATTAGCCGATAATACTTCATGAATATTTTCGTTTGCCTTGAAATGAGGAATATTTAAGTAAGCGTTAAAATCAACTTCAAACTGCTCCGGAGTATGATCTTTAAACTTAGCAAAATATTGTGTTTTTACAAAATCAACCATCATATCTGATTATCCTTAATATTAAAATAAATCCACTTTTGTTGTTTTTTGCGGTTTATATTGTAAAGATTTCACTGTCTGAATTGTATCTATAATATTAAAAAGCTTACGTTTATTTACATCTTCTTTTAATTCTTGAACTGTAAATCCTCTTTTTTCAACCGCTGTTTTTAAAGCTTCATAATGAGAAAGACTTTTTTGATCTTCATTTTCTCCGACATCTTCTTTTCTATCGGAAACCGTATAAACTTTATTGTTAATCATAATCTGACCAAAAGAAGCACTACGAACCCATGTAGTAGAATCAGATGAGGTAGCAGTATAATTTTCCATTAACTTAAAGTCTGAAACTCCAAAAGCGTGTATATCTTTAATTTCATTTGGAACTTCTTTCAAAGTCTTATATACTTTATCAAAGAAATTCTTACGATCAGATCTTTCAATACTTGCTGTACCACCAGTTGCCATTCTTTTTAATTTTCCATGCTCATCTTCATATTGTAGAGCGGTAATAAGATGATCAAAAGACTCGTTTGAATGAAATGTATATAGAAGTTTATCGGGTTCCTTTACTTTAGAACGCATATACAGATAATTTTCCCACGACAATTTTGCCGATTCTTCTACTTCTTCATGACTTAGTTTAGAAACAGTTTTAGGAGTACCTGGTAGTTTATCTACACACGCAAACATTTCAAAATATTCTGAATATTTATTTAAGAAATTAATGTATTCTTCTACATCAATCTTCTTACCTAAAGACCATGCACTATAAGCACCAGAGTCAATAAAAAGTTTAATTCTATTATCTGGATGCTCTTTCATGTACTCAATTGTGTTCATAATATTTCGTCGATCATTTAATTGCGAATACAGTAAATATCCATAATTTTCGACTAAGTATCTGAACATTTCAGATTTGGTATCTACACCAGTAAAATAAAAATTAAATTTCATATACTAACCATATACATTTTCATAAATTAACCATAACGTTTTCCTGTCTATATATATTATAATATATTTTTCTATAAAATACAACTAATTACACAGTGTCAAAATCTTTATATTTCTCATAGACAGATAAAATAAGTGATTCTTCCGATATTCCACGTCCATATGTTCCACTCTTAATCTGAGGAATAATTTCTTTTGAAATATATGGAATTACTTTCTTAAGAACATCCTCTGAAAACGTAAATCCCTTATCAGCAAATGTTACAAACTTTCTAAAACAAGGTTTGCATGACCAACATTCATGTCCTTCTTCATCTGGTTCATAGCAACTAAATGATTTATTAAATGCTTCTTCTAATGTTCCACCAGCCTTTAAGTACATGTCAAGAAGGTCTGATTTTGTTTTATCTTTAAAATCAATATTTACTCTAATTTTCTTTCCAGCAGGAATCCACCACTGTGGGCTATATAAGTAATTTAGTAGATCATTTACCTTTTCTACAAAATTAAATGATTTATCTAAAACTCTATCTCCTGCAGTTGCTCCAAGACAAATATCTACATCTTCATTGCCGGTATAATTACAAATAAGCATTGTTAGATATAGATTTCTTAATGGAATAATTTTATCCTCTCTTTCAAATTGCCCAAGAGGGAAATCAAGAATTGTAATATTCTCATTACGCAATTTTAATTTCTTCATTTCTTGTTCAGAATAACGAGTGTGCATATTAACATAGACTTTTTCATCTGGTTTCCATATCTTATCAATTAGCCAACTATCCATTCCGCCACTATATAACAAGATTTTCTTCATTATTACATTCTCCTATTTACATTTGTAGAAAACGATTTATTTGTTCTTCTGTTAATTCAACAAATTCTTGGGATGTTAATTTCATTGCTTCCTCTTCAGAATTTGTGTCTTTGAGTTTCTTCTGGTAAAATTTTAAAACTTCTTTACAATATTTATCTTCATACCAACAACTTGTAATAACCGCATCACACTTAAATGGCATATGTAATGCTTTTTCAGCACTTACTTTCATTGTATTCGCAAGAAGTTCGCCCACCTCTTCCGCATTCTCAATTGGGCATTCACCAATCAATTCATCATGTACTTGTAATAACATTCTAAAACCTAATTCTTTTAGACGTTGATTATTAAACACGTCAATCATTGCTAATTTTGTAAGTGAAGCGGCACTTCCTTGAATTCTTGCATTAACACATTGTCTCTTAGCTTTTGCAATAAAAGATTTATTATTTCTAATTGTAATTCCATCTTTTAAAGCACGTTGTTTAATCTCATCAAAGTCCTTTTTATTTCGTACAGCTTTCAGTTCATTTGAATAAAACTTTAATTTCGGGTTATCATTTTGACTATATAATCCTTTACATCTTAATAATGGATTAATGCTGGTTGAAACTTTATTATCCATTTCTTGTAACGTATATTCTGGAAGCATAATATCCGGTAATCTACGTCTTCTTCCAAAGTAATCTTCAACGTAACCTGTCTTCATTGCATTATCTTCTGACTCAGTTGTCCATTGTTTAATTTTTGGAAATGATGCGAAGAAATCATCAATTATTTTTTGAGTCTCATTATATTCTAGACCTAATTGTTCTGCAATAGAGCCTGTTCCTCTGCCATAAAGCAATCCTAAAAGAACTCTCTTTGTGTTACTTCGTCTTTTATCCCCTTCTACATTTAACGATCCATCTGGATAATGTTCCAAATTATCTTCATACTTATTTTTATAAATACCGCTTGCAAGAACTGCATATAAGTCTTTACCAGCTTTATATGCATCTAACATTTCATAACAGTTACTAAATTTAGCGAGTGTTCGCGGTTCTTGTTGACTAAAATCAGAACCAACTAACGCATTTCCTTCCGCTGGAATAAACATTAATCGAATCGATCTATCATGACTTGGTATATTTTGAAGATTGGGCTCATTACTACTAAAGCGTCCGGTGTCCGTTCCTAATTGATTAAAACTTGCATGTAGACGATGATCTTTCTCATGAACACATTTTGGTATCTTATCAATATATGTACCAATTAACTTATCCAGACCACGTTTTGTTAAAATTGCAGAACACAAAGGATTTTTAATTTGCTTTAGTATATCTTCTCCAGTTCCTCTTGGTGCATTCTGGTCAACAACAGGAATTTTTAATACATCATAAAGCAATATTGCTAGTTGTTGTGGACTACTCACTTGTGGTGGATTCGCTAACTGTTCGCTCTTCGATTTTTGTAATGTGTATTCACCGTTTTTATTTGGTTTCTTACTTTTTGGTTTATAATTTGCTTCTGGAGTTTTTCTCCATTCCATAATTGCAGTTTCGTACTCTTTTAACGTATCATCAATAACCTTTTCAGCAGCTTCCAATTTTGCATGATATTTTTTACTTAAACGTTCCGCATATTCATTATCAATACAAATACCTGCTAACTGCATTTCTGCTGTAATCTGTACGACTGGCATTTCAATATTTAAAAATACATCTTTTAATCTCTTATTATCCGAAAGATTAAATTGTTCTTCTTGCCACTTATACAAGTAATATGTTTTATATGAATCCGTTGCAGCATATAATGCAAATAATTCTGGATCGAAAATTTCATAAGGCAATCCTTCAAACAAATGTTCAATATCATACTTATCCGCTGTTGAATCTACTTTTAAACGATACTGCTCTTTTAATGCCGAACTAAATTCATTCTCATTTAAGATACGAGCTGCAATCTGAGTATCCCAATAACAAGGAAGTTCAATACCACAAGTTTGCTTAATTACGCTATAGTCAAATTTACCATTGTGCATAATAACTTTACATTTACTATCCACAACTTTTTGTAATTGCTCTTTTATCTGCTCCTCGGTAATTTGACCATCTAATAAAATATTTGTATCTTTATTAACGTGGTTTACAGGTATATAAGCACTTTTTTGATTTGGACTATACAAACATAATCCCATAATTTTACAAGAAATTGGATCTAGACTATTATTCGTTTCAGTATCAACTGCTAATTCATTTACGCTAATTGCAGTATTAATATAATCTACAAATTCTTCATAATTTCTGATACAAATAGTATTTTGAGCGTATCGACCCAAAATTTGTTCTACGTTTTCTTTAATGGATTTAATACGCTCATTAATACTTATATCATTATATTGGCTACTTGTTTTTTTAGTAACCGTTTTTACATTTTTTGGATTTTTAATTTTTTGTATAATCGTCTTCGGTTCAGGCTTTTTTACTTCAAATTCTTCTCCCCATAAAGAAGTTTGCATACAAAACTCCTAAATCTTAATAATATCTACGAGGTCTATTAATCGTTGATACATTTGATGTAGTAACTGAAGTTGGTACCACTGGAGTTCCGGTTGTAAATCCGTTGTTATTCGGTGTTTGATATTGATGAACTTCAGATGGTGCGGGTGGAATAGCTGGTGGCTGTTCCATAGGTATCGAAGTCGTAGGAATAACTGTAGCTTGTGATACATTAAATGTTGGAAGAGTTTGATTATCAGTCTGTGTTGTCATCTGTGTCGTAGACATTGTGAAATTACCGGTTTGCATAAATGTATTAATATCATTCGCGGTTTTATCCATTATCAACGTTCCAATAATATTTAAATTACGACGATTTTCAAGAATTGTAGAATCAATTGGATACGCGTCATTTGCATACATCTTCGGATTTGCTGGAAGAATGCTATATCTTGTATCCTTACTTCCTGCCACACCATTTCGTGTAATAGTAACAAGAACATCACTTAATGGGCCATAGTCATTAAGAAATGATGCTAGAGTATTACGATATTGAGATGATCGTTCCCACACAACAAGTTGCTGATGTAGCTCTCCATTTTCCATAGAGTACTGAACCATTGGAATAAAGAAACTTGTTTTTGTTTTACTTCCTGACGCACAAAGTGGACATGAGCTGATATTATCAGCATCTGTACGAAGACAATTGATTCTAAAAGTACGATTCTGTGCATCTACCTGGTGATATGAGTAGAACATAAATTCAGAAACATCATCATACAGAATTCTTACAAGTGCTTTGTCACCATGATTCTTCAAAGCAAAGAAACTAAATGTTCTTCCAGTAGACCCCCCACGATTACGTTCATATGCATCAATTTGATCAAAACTAATTTGAGCCATTTTTAAATTCCTTTCATAATTGGTAAGTATAGTATAATATAAGATTTTAAAAAATACAACTAAATAACTGGTAATTTAGTTAACTCCTCATAAGATAAGTCGTTTACATCTTTGCCTTCTGGTAGTATCCATTTGTTTATAAAACAATAATCTTTCATATATTGTTCAAACCTATATGCTCCTTTTCGTCCAGCAGAATCTCCATCAAACATTAAATCGAAAATACGAATTCCGGATGTTTTAAGAATATTATATTGAAAAGAATCTCCGGTTCCAAAGAGGCCAATAGCTGGAATTCCAAGAGTCCAACAATAAAGCGTGTTAATTTGTGATTCACATACCACAACCCTAGTTAATTTATGTTGCAAGACATAATATAATAAATAAACCGGTTTTTCAACATATTTTGGAATAAAGAAACTTTTATTCTCTACACTACGTTTTGTTATAAATAAAAGTCTACCATATTCATCCCTAACTGGAAATGTAAGACATTTAGAATTAGCGTCATATCCAACTTCAAATAAATCAACAATCTCTTTTGATAATTTTCTTTTCCACATATATGGATGATAATGTTTATATTGAGTTAAAACAGATTCATCTAAATATTCTTTTTCTGGTTTCTTAGTTTCGATTTCTATTTCTGGTAAATATTGTACCTCTGATTGAAATGCGACGTCTGAATTTTCAAGTAACCAGTCTTTAGCAAACTGAATATCATCGTTGTTAAAACAGTCACAAATAAACTGAACAAAATTTGCTTTATACCCACAAGCAAAACAGTGTGCAGTTCCTTTCGTAACTTTATCATTATTATCAAGATTGAAAATATTACAACTTGGATGACGTTCTTGTCCACCTTTATGATCATTATTTGGACAAGTTACTCTAATATTTTCAGAATTAGATGAATCAATATCTTTTAACTTACCAGTAGATAATTGAGATTGAAGAGTTTCTAAGATTTTTGGTAATGGAGTTAATATTACTTTATTATCAACAGTTAATTGCAACTAATATATATCCTCCCCACATGTTGTTATATCAGAATCGTATTCTTCTTTAAGACCTTTTAACGCTTCTTTATCTGTATTCGTACTATCTGGAACGAAATTAAAAATACCTCTATTAAGGTCTATTGCATAATTTAATTTCTTTCCAGTTACTGAATCCCTTGATTTTACTAAATTTAAAGTAAGCAAATTTTCTTTTTGTTGTAAAAATAATAGAATTGTACTATCTTGTGAAATTCTATCACTTTGTGCAACTTGAGTAGTATTTTGTTCTTGTGCTTCGGTTCTATTTTGTTGTGAAATAGCAATAATAGGAATCTTCTTTAATACTTGCAAATTCTTTAAATCTCTTGATATATTAGCTGCTCTTTCAAAAGGAGTTTTAGCTTTACGATCATCTTCCAATAAGGAATGTTGATCCACACACAGCATGTCCAAATGATCCTTTTCAACAAAAGCACGTAGCGCATTTACACCTGCAGGTCCATTAATCATACTTGGAGTAAGAATTTTAATAGATCCTTTAATAGTATCTTTTAACCCTTCCAAATATCGCTTATATTCAGTCTTAATATTTGGATCACCACGCATAATACCAGAATTTGGAATATGTGAAATTAACGTATCAATTCTATAACCAACTTTAGCTTCAGACATTTCTCCAGAATAAATGCCAACAGTTAAACCTTGTTGTGCTGCTGCAATGGCAATTTTCTGTAAACAAAAACTTTTACCAACGCCTGGACGTGCTACAAGTGTTGCGAGTTCTTCTTGTTTATCCCAACCACCAATCAATGTATCTAATTCATCAAAACCTGTTTTGATGTAAAATTTATTATAGTCATTACACTTATCAATATATGTATCATAACGAGAGGTGTCTTGTATAATATCAATTGATTGAATATCTGTAGAAGAAGTAACGTCAGTTACCGCATTAATATAATAATTAAGTGCTTCTTGTGTTTTATTATTATTTAATAGCTCTCTTACTTTATTAAAGACTTTTGCTAATTTTCTCTTATTAAAATCTTCTATTAAAGAAGTTAATAAATAATCATTTGTTTCATTGACTTCGATAATATCAAAAGAAGGAAACTGATCTAAAAAAGAAACTGTATCCGGACAATTACCATATTTTTTAATATGTTCAGAAATCCAGTTATATTCTTTTTTATAATCACTAAAATACTCTTCAGTGAAATTATGTAACGTTAATAAAGAGGTGTTTCCTGATTGTAGAATACGATTTAACATTTGTAACTGTATCATGCTCGAACACCTCTTTTATCTTGCCCATTTAAACAAATAATGTCACAATTCTGATTTAATATTCTAGAACATAACCTTACATCGAGATACTGACTTAAATTTTGTGGTAATATATTTGATGTGTAAATATTTGACTTACCGCAACATAATCTATAATCTAAAATTGATAAGAAATTTTCCATTTCAAACTCTGTTCCAGCTTTAGTTCCAACATCATCCCAAACAATAAGATCACATTCTAAGACATATCGTTTAATAAAATCAATATAATCATTTTGTTTTGATATATTATTTTTTAATTGGATAAAAAAATTAGGCAAGTTGATAAATAAAGCTTTACAAGGCTCTTTATCAACATCCACGGAAGGCCAAATATTATTGAAATAACTTTGTATAAGTCTAATTGCCCAACTTGTTTTACCATTACCACAAGTTGAAGAACAGAGATATAGATTTTTACCTGATTCAATAAAATCCGAAATAGTTTTTTCTATATACCTAAGTTCTTTAAATTCTTTTTTATCAGTATTATCTTTATCAATATAAAGAGCAAATCGATTCCACTTATGTTTTGGAAGAAGTGAATTCGAAAATAATGCCTCTATTTTAAATAGTTTCAAACAAAAAGAATTGTCTACACAATTATTTCTTTTGTACTTGGCACATTGATCTTTAAGAAAACAATCCGTACTTAGTAAAATTTTAGAACACCTCGTCACTTAACTCTGGCTTTGTAGTTTTATCTGATATAGTATAACTGATTTTTGAGTTGTTCACAACTCGATATGATGGCTCGTAGTTGTCTTTATACAATTTTACCGCCCATGTCATGTCTTTATATCCGTTGACAGTAGCTAATTCTATTATTTTTAGTGCAACATCTAAATCTCGGTTAGAAGTCTCATCGACTAATTGCTGTCCAAATAGCACAGCTTTTTTAGACATCCAGTGCAATTTTGCATATACAGAGTCAATCCAGTCACAATACGCTTCATATAGTTCAGGATTATCAGTTTCAATTAAAGCCTTCATTGATTCACATGCTTGTTGTTCTTTCGTTCCTTCCTTTCTTGTCTTACTTTTTTTAACTGTTTCTTTTAAATTTTTAATTACTTCTTCGTTTTCTCCACTTAGAAGACTAATGAGAACAGATAAATTTAATTGAATTGTATTATGATTTGCTTCGTTAATCTTAAGTATTCCAAGATCACATAATTCTTTATCTATCTTTAATTGTTCTGTTCTATCAAGTGTTGTTCTTCTAGTAATATATGAACGATCTATAATAAAAAAATTGTTGTCAACTTTTGATTTTCTAACAGCTTTTTCATTTATATTCATAAGCTCTGATAAGTAAATAGCTGCATGTAATCCAAGAATTTCAGCTAGTTTAATATTAAAACTAATATAATTATCCATGCCTAAAAGATCGATTAACATGTTAGTCCTTCTTGTAGAAGTAATAATTTTAACTTAGAAATATAATAATTAACAGATGTCTTAAGTCTCTTATCACTAATATTATATATCTTATAATACGCTTCGACAACTTCATCTTTTGGAAGTCCATATTCTTTTGTAAAAGTGGCTACATAACTACTTAACGCTTTCTTAAGATACTTTCTGACCATAACACTTAATGACTCGATATCCGAAACTTTATCAATATTTATTTGATTTGCAATTAAATCAATAATAATTGTTAGAAGATAATTCTTTTCCTGAAAGAAACGTATAATTAAATCTTTATGTATTTCTGATGTAAGAATATCCGTATCATCAACTAAACTATTATGAAAAGTAAAATCATCGTATTCTTCTATACACTTATCAAGACTAATACTATCATGTAATAATTTTCTTTTGTGGCGATTAGATGCTTGAAACCAATTTGTTTTTATGCAGAAAAATCGAACGTTGATTGCTTTTTCAAATGCTTTCGGATCTTTATATAAACTACTAGAAGTATTTGTCCAAGGTCGTTCCTCCAAGACCCCTAATACTGCTTCAATATACCATTCGTATGCATCCTCTTCTGAAAAAATATTTAAATTTTGATAAACTGCTTTTGACGGTATATTCCAATATCGTACAACTAATTCGGATAAATAAACTTCCTTATTTTTAGGATCATCATGATATAAATTTGCAAGAGCTATCTGGTCTTTCTGTTTTATACCGTCTATTTGCCTAGATTTTTCTTTATATATTCTTTTAAGTTCGGTTAAAATGTGAATCACCTCAATAACATTACTTCATATCTAAAACAAGTCTTCTTTATGTATACACCTTGTATTAAGTGAATTGGTCGAACAACGTAAAAATTTTCACGTATATATTATATAGTCTTAAATAAGATAATACAACTAGAATGTATACAACTAAATTACTTAGTTGTATTATATTATATAATCTTATATAATAATATTATTACATAACTTATTAACTAATAATTAAATTATATTAAAATATAATATTATATAAGTTATTTATTCGTATTAGTTGAAAAATTGAAAATTATGTACTATAATTATCACATCAAATTAGTATGAAGGAGTACTTACATGGTAACTGTAACACGGCACGCGGAATTTGAAGCCGCACATCTCTTGCCTGAATATCCTGGAGCTTGTGCAAATCTACACGGTCATACATATAAAATTGAAGTAACTGTTGGCTGTAGAGAGCGAACTCAATGGGGAATGGTTTTGGATTTCAAGGTTCTTGATCAAATTATTAAACGTGTGCTTCCCGATCATAAATATCTATATAACGAAGCTAATCCATCTGTTGTTGAACAAGAACTTGTTGAAGTTCTACAAAAACATTCTAAGGCAATTCAAGGTTTTCCTTTTGACACTTCTGCTGAAAATATGTCAAAGTGGTTTCTTACCCATATTAGAGATGAAATCAACAAGGACAGTGAATTAAAAGCTAAAGGAGTTCAGATTAAGAAAGTTAAATTGTGGGAAACTACAAATAGTTTCGCAGAATGTGAGGTGGATTAATTGAGCATCAACGTTACCGAAATTTTTGGTCCCACCATTCAAGGGGAGGGACCAAAAGCAGGCATTAAAACTATTTTTGTAAGAGTAGTTGGATGTGATTTTAAATGTTCGTGGTGTGATAGTAAATTTGCATGGGCAGAAAGTGAGAATTCAAGGAAATATTCTGATGAAGAACTGATTGACGAATTACGAACACTATGTAACAATACCAATACTCGTAATGTAGTATTAACTGGTGGTAACCCTTGTTTGTATAACTTTAGTAATGTTATTTCTAAATTAAAAGATGATGATATTTCATTCGATGTTGAAACACAAGGTAGCAAATTTCCTGCTTGGCTGTTAATGTGTAATACAATCGTTATTAGTCCTAAAGCGCCTTCCAGTCATCAACCAAACGTCTTCGAAAACATTTGTAATTGGTTATCTAAGAACTATAATACATTATTAAAAAATAAAACTAATATTGCTATTAAAATTCCTGTGTTTAATAATGAAGATTTCGAGTTCGCACGTACATATCATTTTTTAACACAATCAAATCTAAACATTAAATTATATTTAAGTGTTGGAAATGATAATGTAGACGAGAAAGGAGATATTGCGGAAAGAATTCTTCGAAATTATAAAACACTTATTGAGAAAGTAATGCAAAGTGATATGAAATATGTATACATTCTTCCACAAATTCATACTTTAGTGTGGGGAAATAAACAAGGTGTATAAAAATAAAACTCCATTCATGTTAGAATGGAGTTTTCTATGCCTTCATTTAATATTAACGAACGTAAAATTTCTTTAGCATCGCTACCAGCTGTGTTGTCAATTATGTAGTCTGATAACACTCTTTTATTATCAATTAACTGTTTTACCCTTAAATCGAACGTATTATTACACCACAATCTGTAAATAAATACAGGTTGTTTACTACCAATTCTGTGTATACGATCTTCGTTTTGTTCTTGAATACCATGTACAAAAGACGTATCAACGAAGATTGCATATGCTGCTCTATTTAATGTAAATCCGGTGCCCATTTTCTGTGCTGTACATATCATGACCATATGTTCATCATCATTTTGAAATTTATCGACATTTTCTGATATAATACTATCATGTATATCTCCAGTACAAACTAATGGATTGTATTCTTTAAGTTCTGATAATAAATCTTCTATTGTTTTCTTAAATTGTGAAAAGATTACAACTTTATTTCCTGATGCTACAATTTCTGTTACATGATCTATACATCTTTGAACTTTTATAGATGAAATTGGAGATGTTGTTAAAACACTTGGACAAGATGTTGCTTGCCGCAATCGTGTTACCATAGATAATACTATAGAAGTATTTATATTTACTTTATCAACTTCATTCAATACTCCATTTACAATATCATGATAAAACTTATCTTGATCATTATTCATATCAAGATATTCATCAATAATATTTTTTTCTGGTAAATCTAATAAATCTTTTGTTCTTCGTAATGAGACTGAAGCTATTTGATCTTTTAATGAATCAATATTTTTATACCCAACAACTTCATTATTAAAGAAACCACCATATTCAATATATTGAGATTTAAAATTAGTTAATGTAGAATGCTCAGCACCAATCCACTTTAAAGGAACGTAAACATCAACTGGATTATTTAATAATAATGTACCAGTCATGCCTATTTTATGTTTTGCGTTCGTTAATTTTAACAAATTTTTCCCTTGAGAAGACTGACTTGATTTTGCTACATGTAATTCATCTATAGCAATCATATCAAATCTATTAGGACCATTCTTAAGAATTTTTAAAATTTTATCTTCACGTAGAGATTCTATATTTAAAATAACAAAGAATTCTTTAATAGGCTGACTTAAAGCCTTTAATCTATCATCAATTGAACCATATAGAGTTTTACCGGTTTTTGTAATACGTTTACCAGGAATTATACAATTTAAATCAGAATGTTTTTCAATTTCTTTTTCCCAGTTAACTTTTAATGAATTAATGCCACAAATAATTAAACAATGTTCTATATTTTCTTTCTTCTTTAATTCCTGTGCTAAGTAAATTAAAGAGATTGTCTTACCTAAACCAGGAGCATCGAGTAATAAGAAATTATCGTGTTGAAGTCCATATTTAATTACTTCAATTTGATGTTGATATGGTTTTGTTCTAAATTTAGATGGTTCATAATCCAATTTTTTTATTGGAACATTTTTCATTAAATCTAACTCAATATCATCAAATTTAGTTGCCATATTTATAAATTTAGAAAGCCGGGTAACAGGAATTTCCCAGCTTTTTATATTTTTATTATAATTATATGGAGGACATTGATGTAATATGTTTAAGACATTCGTGTCTACGGGATTTAATGTAATATATAAAGATGTTAATCCTGGAATCTTTGTTGTTACATCCTCTTTAATTTTAATCATTTTTAATGATTACAGTATCCTTCGTAAAATCAAATTTATTTTCTATTGAAATTTCAAACGAAATATCAGCTTTAACAAATATTGGTGCTTCACACGTATCACAAAAATATAATTCGCTTAAATCCGATTTGTCTTCAATTATTTCATCTATTTGACCTTTATCATCCCTAATAATATTATATACAGGGTTAAAGATAGTTTTTGGATGAAAAATTTCCTGAAAATAATATTGTCTATGACATCTTGGACAAGTAATAATTAAATTAGAATTCATAGCTATTAATTCTTTCCGTCAATAAATGTAATATTTAGATCATTAGTATAATCAAATTTTGTAAAACTTTTTTCAAATAACGACCATGTTTTATTATCACCAGAACCAGCACCTTGTAGTAACTGGAATCCTATAAACTCGCTTGGAAGTGCATTATAACAGAAATATAAACCTTGATATTCATTCTGATAATCTTGTCCAATAATTTCTTGTGGCGTTATAATAGTGCTTCCGCTATCATCTGTTATAGATTCTGGACTAGATAACCTAATGCCAACAAATATTTTAGTTGAATTTTTATCTACCTCTCCAGCTACCGGAATTAAATTACTTTTTTCCGAAATTTCAAAATAATAACCTTGTATGTCAATTTTTAATGGTCCATTTATTACATTACCTTGATCATCAACAGTTCCAGAAATTATAAATCCAGGCCTACTAGTTAGCTGTCTTATAATATTACTCACATTTTGTTCGTAGAAAATTCTACTTGTAATATCAAGACTTATTGCAGCTCGTGATTTTGCTAATGGAAACGCCTTTACTTCACTTGATTGTAAATAATTAGTATTCATAATCAAATATTACCTCATTTATTTAGAATAAGCATGTACCATTCAATAAGAACATCTTGAACTTTTAATGCACTATACACATTCGCTAAAATTGATTCGCCTAATTCAGAAATATCAACATCATCAATATAGGCTAATACGTTTCCACGTGCATCATTAATTGTTAATTCCATATTACTAGTACTTAGTCCTAAATTAACGGAACTTCGTGTTAAGATTGCCGTTAACTTTAATTGACCAATTACCCTATCTGCTTGTAATTCAGGCGGCAATTCAACTGCATCACCAAAAACAATACCTGAGAATGGTACTGTTTGATTAGTAATACGCTGTCCAACACCTTTTTCCGCCTTAGTTAGAAAACCAAGCGAATATGGTTTCTCTGTATCTTGAACCGTATATTGTGATCCACGAAGTAATGATCTACTTATAATTTCACCAAGTTTTGGAGTTCCAGAATTATATGCATTAAATCGTTTAACTTTATGCCCACTTTTATCAATGGTTGAAATAACAACATAGCCTTGGTATCCTATATAATTAGTACCACGACCTTTAATATTTAATCCCATAAATCTTCCCTCTCCCAACTCTTCTTGTCAACTAACTTATATTTATTTGGTTCATGCTTTTTTAGATCATTTGAAGATACTGTTGTTAAGCCAACTGTGTTATATAGATTAGGTATGTTTGTATTTTCATCCGTATTTCTAACACCTCTACTTAAGAAAGGATCCGCAGCTGCAATTTCAATTGCGTCCATGTATACAACTCTATCGTTAATAGCTCCAGCTTCTGGAGCATACACAAATTTCAAAATATATCCAGCTGGTAAAACATAACGTAGAATTTCTTTAAGAATATCATAATTATCAATTTTTTTAGATGTACTAATTAGAATAGTATACGAATCTTTTGCATTTTCTGCTTTATTTATAATGGTAACTCCCATCTTAGCAGAAATTTTTTCTACTTTTAAAAATACTTCAATTGCTTGTTCTATTCCTTTTTTGGACCCTTTATTTTTTACAATAGTTGGAAAAGCTTTTAAAATTATTCTTAACTTATCCGTTGGAATTTTAATTTTTGTAAAAAATCCAAGTTTTGTTTGCAAATACGGTATTAAATTTTCATTTATTTGATTTGTATCTAGTATGTCTCTAATTGAATTTATATCGTGTTTAATTCCACCATTTAAACAATCAAACAATACTGAAAATAATTGATAATCTCGTGATTTTCTTGGATATACATCTGGTGAATGCTCTTGTAATCTAAAAATAGCCATATTAGTGCTATCCTTTCTTATTTAACAACACGTTTCTAAAGTATTATGCTTAGAAACATGTTGTTAACACCTTATAAACTTTAACGATTGTTTAATATTATAATATTGGAATCATTATCATTGTACCCGGACATCCTCATTTGTGCTTTTGAAATTGTATACTGATTAAATGCATGATTTTCATTGAAAAATGATTTTGCTAATAGTGGATCTTCTATGAGAATATCTTCATTAATTTTATGATTATATTTAAACAAATGAAGTTCAAATCCATCTGTATCTATTTCAGTATCAAGTTCAGAAAGTTTTTTAGTTATATCTTGGAATTTAATACCATATGCTTTCTTATTTTTACTGTCGTTATCGAAGTTATTTGGTAAACATTTTACGAGTTCTTCGAAAACAATATACGCACCACTATCATTTCCACTAACATTTATTTCAAGAGATGTTGGTAAACGTTTAGGTAATCCTTCATCAGTAAGACCACGAAGTATAAAATACCACGTTCCTCTACCATAGTTTCCTTTATTACCTGTTAAACATTCAATTTCTTCAAACCTGTATTCTTCATGTCCAGGCGGTTCAGCAACTACGATATCCCCTATATTACCAGTTAAACTAAATGTTGCAGAATCTGAATTATTAATAACCCCTAAAATATAATTATAGTTATCTTCTAATTCAATATTGTTGATTGTATAAGTACCTTCAACAACATCCATTAAAATATTCGACCCTGATTTACTAAATGGTGGTTTTTGAAATTCTGGTAATAATTCATATACAAGAATATCAATATTTTTACGTTCACCAAGTGCATTTAAATAAGTAACATCGACATTATTACCACCGACTTTATTTAATATAACATCGGTTAAGACATATTGTAATACACTTTCGTTTAACTCTTTATTTTTTGTTGGAAACGAAACATTATTAACTGTTAATCTTTGTATTGCTTGTCTTGATGCTTCATTATAAGTACCATCTGCGTTTTGTTTTAAACTATTGTCTAATACTTGTGCGGAATCACTTTGAGTATTTAAATTTAAAATAGCTTTTGCTCTCCAGTTATCTTCAATATTATCTGAATTTAAATTAACGCGTGGCAATTCATCAAATGCACTGCTTCCAGCTGTTTTATATTTAATATCTAATCCAATGGTGGATGTCCACTCGGTTGAATTAAATATAGGATAATTTTTAGTATAATATCTAGTTACTTTATTCCAATCCGTAGGAGCAGTCCATGTCTTCGTCTCTGCATTATATGTTCCAGTATATAAGAAATACTTATTACTATTTTCATCATATTTATAATACTTATTAGGCTCAAATGCTGGATGATCCGTATGTTCTGTTACGTTATTATAAGAATCCGTAATTGTAAACATTACCTGATCGTCTTTCGCAAAATTGTAAATCTTTTGTTCACGAAGAATTATTTTATAACCGGATGGATAAATAAGTTCAGAGGAATCGGTAGTCATTGATGGAGTTAAAATATGTGTAATAAATGCATTTACACCATTTAATGCTAAATCATTATAATCAATCATTTCAACTTTTAAAGTAAGACTATCTGGTAATTTAGTGCCAACTTCATTTATAAATCTTATTAAACTACCATATCCAAGCATTTCATATGATTGACCCTTTAAATCACAATAAATAAAATATTCATCTGGACCAAGAATATATTCGAGACATGTCGCTTTATCCTTAGGCTCTGGTTTCTTAAGCGTTATTTCATAATATTTATTATCACTGCTGATTGTATTAGTAATGAAATAATATCCTTTGGTATCTGGATTGCAAATAACTTCATTTAATACCTGTACATCAATTTGTTTAGTTCCCGATAATCCATTGTCCCCATAAAAGCCTTGCACAATGTTATAAGCTCCATTTGAACTATTGCCTGCGTAAAGAGTTCCTTCATACTTTTTACCAGATCCAACATCAAGTAAATTAAATACTTTAGCATTTTCTTTTGACGTTGCATTTAAAGTAAAGTTTGGTTTAATAATAACCATGTCAGACGCATTATTACTATTAGTTCCTCTATATACAACATATTTATATGGAGCATTATCGTTATCGGAATCCTCTTTATAAAAGAAGACTATTGCATCTCCTTCTTTTAATTGATAGGATTCATTTGCATTAACTCTACGAACATTTTGTTCTGTATACAATGAAAGATATCCATCTTTAAAAGCATCCGCGATTGATCTTGTTACACCTTTAATAACAACGCTATGTTTTTCTACATCTTTCATATTAAAATCAACAGTAGTTAATTTATAACTATTACCCGGATCATAATAATAAAATGTTATATAACCATCTTTATTTGCGGTATCTTCATTAAATGCTACTGGCAAACTATTTAAATATCCATAACTACCATTATCGTCTATTACGTTGCCTTCCCTATCTTTATGTTTACCGGTGCTTTCACTATTATAATAGTTTGAATTAGCTGCTACGTATTCTGAATAACCAGAACCTTGCTGCATAATAAATTCAAACATTACATAACTTGAATAATTTACATCTGTAATAAAAGATGGACCTAAGAATTGTAACGTTTCGTTTTCTTTTAATGTATATGTCGCAACATTATTTTCTGCATTAAATTCAGTTGGTTTTGGTGTTACTGTATCAGAATATCCAAAAGGAGAAATGTTTAAATCTGTTGTTAAACGACTTGTATCTTTATCTTCTAGTAGCTCTGCTTGGTCAATTGTATATTGAAAAGTAGTTTTTTGCTTATATAAAGGAGTTACGCCTGCTAACATATTTTTAGCAAGAATTTCAGTTCTAAATTCTTGTATCTTAGTTGAGTATGGATTACTATCTAATTTTAAATATTGTTTACCATAATTAACTTCTTTAGTTCCTGTATATTTGTATACGGTATTATTATTAGAAGTATCAATAAATAAAAATCTTGTTGGTTCCTCCAATGTCTGTAATACAGTTTCTAATTTATCCTTTCCATTATCAGCAATTATGTATGGGTCGTTAAATTCGCTAACTGGAATGTGTTTAAATTCACCATCACCATCATTTGCGTCAGAATCGAAATATGTTGCGTAAGTAGTATATGTAAAATCCTCTAATACAACAAGTTTTATTCTTTCATCTGAATTTGTAATTGTATCATAAATTAAATAATATTCAGGCTCTGAACCAAATTCAACTTCGTGTGCATTTAATAATTTCCACAAATCTTGAATTATGTTTCGTTTAACTTCATCTATTTGTGCAGTAGTAAGATAGTATTGAGGAACTATTTTAATATTTAATGAATAAACATTT
Organism: uncultured Bacilli bacterium; assembly: GCA_947598285.1. Classification (GTDB taxonomy): domain Bacteria; phylum Bacillota_I; class Bacilli_A; order RF39; family UBA660; genus Ventrenecus. The sequence continues at coordinate 30,228 of CANQFE010000001.1, read as the reverse complement.
CTAAATAATGCTGGAATATCTGATTTAACACCTTCAAAATCATGTGAAATACACTTAGTTTCAGCTAAATAATTTTTTACAGTAGTTTCGGTAAGAGAACTTGGTTTTTCTAGTTCGAAAGATGATTCGTATGAATTAATATCTAAAATTTCACCAGGATTATGTAATAGATAAAGTCTTAATTTATAAGGGTCCATTTTCGGTTCGCCGGTTTTCTCATCATCTTCCATTTTAATAATACTACTTGAAAATGATGCATAATCCGTTATAATTTTATAAGAAGTTTGTAGATCAGTTAGTCTATCTGAAACGATATCATTTGAAACTAATCCACTATTATAAATTGCATTAATATAATCTCTAATTGTTACTAACGTATTAAATGTTGCAACGGTTTTCTTCCAAGACTTATACGCGTCTCTTATTGTTTGTGGATCCGAACCACTAAGACTTCCTGTTTCTAAATCATCCGTTGTAGAAGTTGGATTGTACATCTTGATGTTAGTTTCATTTAATGTAACAGATTCTTCTCCAATTATAACAGATAAATCATTATAAAATTTTGTTAATTGATTTGCTGCAAGATTTCCTTTAGAACCACTTGTAATAAGATATTTAACATTTAAACCATTTTTAATTAATGTTTCTATATCTTCTGGAAATTCAAGATATACATTATTAGTTCTTAAATCAACGCCAAATTCATAATACGTATTGCCTTCATGTTCAACTTGAAGATTATCTTTTTCTTCCCAATAAGTTACCTGATTTACATTACTAACAAAAATCCCATTTTGTGCGATGGTGTCAGTTCCAAAATAAATTCTATTGTTACTATCTAGATTATTTAACTGAATATCGGTGCTTCCATTAACTACTAAATCCTCAATAAAGCCTTGCATGACTGTAGCTTGTGCTACCGGATCATCTTTTGTTAAATTTACATCCTCTATTAAAGTGTACACAATAGATGAATCTTCATTACAAATCATTGTATATTTTGGAATTGTAATTAAATCAGTTAATGACAATTCATCACCAATCCAACCAATAGTTATCTTAGTTTTTGCAGATCGATACCAGGGCATACGATATCCTAACTGCTTATACATAGATCTAGCAGAAACATTTTGTGTTAATGTTTCTGGAAATGCTTCCAAAATATTTTTATCAATATTGTAGTTATTTTTATCCCCAATAATAGCATCTAACTTTAAAAGAACCATAGCTGGATCCGATTCATTCGTAATACTTGGATCCCACTTATTGGTTAATTTTTTCGTTAGATCTATTAATTCTTCCATGATAGATCTAAAGTCTTTATTAGTGTAGGATATTGGTGTTAATGGATTTGTAAAATTAGCCATCTGCTATCCTCCATTAGTTATCTTCCATCAAGTTAACAGTAAAACTTAATTGCGTATTATCTAGTTTATTTATACAGTTTATTGTAACATAGACTTCTTGTTTTTTAATTGTTATATTAATATCTCTTCTTTGAACATATATTTGCGGCATGAAATCATGTATAGCTAATAAGATATCATCTATAATTAAATCTCGCAATATAATGTTATTTTGCTCATATATGAATTTTTTTATATTTGTTCCAAAATACGGGTCACCAAAGAGAGATGTTTTCCATGAAGCTAATAATAATCTCATATTAGAAATTGTAGCTTCTTTATCTTGAATGAGGTTAGCTTTTGCACTGCTTAACATATTTGGAAAATCAAACGAATTCATAGATTATCTAACCTCCTAATTATTGTTTTCATTTATTATATACATTATATATAAAATAAAGCAGTTCAAATTACTATGTTATAACCGTTTTATTATCATAAATTTCTTTCCAACTATTATTATTTCTTATAGTAGGAATTACTTTTTTCCAACCAGAAGAAGTCATTATATGTGGAATAGTTTTAACCATTACACCATTTATCTGGATATACGCACATGGTTCTGATGTTTGTGGTTCTGGTGGAATTGGTGTTCCTGGAGTTAAATCATATTTTCGTAGTATACTATACCACGTTTCTGCTGCCGGTCGTCTTCTCTCAAATTCTTTACTAGACTTAAGATTTGGTCGTAAATAACATCTAAGAAAAACCGACGTAAGATGTCCTACCGAATATTCTCCGCCATTAATAAATTCTTTATAAGGTAACCAGTAATTAGTTCCATCCTCTCCGATACAAGATGATGGAATGTTATACCATTGACCACCAACACCATCAAAAATTATAGTGTCATGCATAAATAAAAGTTGTGCGGTACCATCATTTATACTATTTAAATTTTCACCATCGTTTTTAAAGTTTGGTCCATATCCTTCATAACTAGAAGCTACAATACCTTTATACGTATTTTCAACATAATCAGTAAAAGGGGTAAATTGCACAAGTCCATATCCATGTCTACTATTTCGTTCATCTTCCGACCAACCATATGCCTCATCATATGTTGGAACTGCAGCTGCACTATAAACACTTTCCCATTGCCAAGGATTATATTCGGATTCCATGTCAATATTTCCTAAAAATGCACAAACTGACTTGAGACTCCATCCTTTACTTGATAATATTTTATAAATCATAATAACATTTTGGAAGCCTTCACTAGTTTCTCTATTATCAAACGTTCCGTCTTCAACGCTTCCAAATCCACCAAACTTCTTTGTATGCCAGGTTGCATCTGGTAAAGATGGTTTCGAAATAGCTGGATTTGCAATAAATCCAAGACAACCATTCTTACCATATCCAAAATTATTATCATCTCCTCGTTCTCGTGTGATATTACTTCTCCATCCCCAAGGAGATTCATAACCTGTATCTGTTGGATAATTTAATTCGTTATTATCTGAATCAAAAGATGGTACTACATCATTACTTGAATGCCATCCCGATTCTTGTAGCACTATTGTGTTTCCATCTTCACTAACACCACATATATATGCGACATGAGTATCCGCCCACACAATAAGGCCACCTAATGGTGGTCTTGCTGTTTTTGGTAATACATAATCACTTAATTTTACTGTATCAGTATCATATACGCCACGTTTTGTAAGATTAATTAATTCATCAGCATTTGCATTTAATGCAAAATAAAAATGTTTTTCTTTTGGGGACCCGTCATCATTTGTACCATATGTATTATGACAATATGTTTCATTAAATGCACCAGCAGCCGCACCAACACAATTTCTAAGTACGTCTAGCCCCCAATGTGTATAATATATATCAGAATGATTTCCCAGAATACATTGAGATATGCCACCATGATTTTCTGTATTATAAAAAACATTTCCAAATTCTGGTCTTTCTTTTCTTATCCAGGCCATATTACTGTCCTTTTTATTTTAATTGAAAAAATAACTGTCCTTCTTTTGCACTTGATGGTAATGAAGCTCCATAACTGTTACTCGTTAAAATAATTGGATCAATTTTATCTTCTATCTTACCAATTCGTGCTGTTATGGTATTTAAATTAGTATCTAACTCGCTAATCTTCCCCGCATGTTCTTTAATATTATCGGAGTTTTGAGATATTTTTGTAGAATTCATTGTTATTGCAGTTGAATTCTCTTGTATTTTTTCAGTATTATCACGTATTTGTGTTGTATGTTCATTTATTTGTTTAAGATTTTCATTTATTTTTTCAGTATTTTGAACAATTGCTGAACGATTTGCTAAAATCATTTCAGCATGATTATTAACCAGATTTGATAAATAATTAATAGATTCGTTAATTGAACTAATTGTTGTTTGCAATTGTGTGATAGCGTAATTTATTTCATCAACGCTAAGTTGTTGTTCAATGTCAAGTTCTTCATTACTTTTTAAACGACGTTTAAGTTCGTTAATTGTAATTTGTATATTTTCTTCTAACCCTTGTAAATATGCAATACTTTGAGAAGTTACTTTACCGATTGTTGTATCTTCTGGTAAAATACTATTAATACCAACTGTAATACTTCCTGCATAAATATCAGGTGCATTTGAAGATATTTTTTCTGTAAATAACGCTCCTACAACTACAGGCCTTTCAAGGTCATCATTTTCAAAATCAACTAAAACAATATCCCCTATTCTGAAATTCGGAATATATCCTGGAGGAGTACAAACAATTGCTGCCACTAATTCATTTACCGGAGTAGCACCAACTGCACCATCTATTTTATTTAACTCTGGAATACGTACAGTTACCGATTTTTGTTGAGCAGAAACAACAATGCCTTTATACAATTGTTATTCATCCCCTTTAACTCTTAATAATGTAAGTGTAGTTGAATAACCACTCTGACTAATTGAATCAACCTGCTTTGTAATTATATACGTTCCACTTGCAATATGTTTTACGCCACCCGCAAACCACACATTTAATTTTACATAAGACATTAAAATTGATGGTCTTGTTAATCCCTTTATAGTTAGCGTTGCTTCAATTGGAAACTCTGTCATTACCTTCCACCAATTTTCAAGTTCTGTATCTACTTTATTTGTATGTGTAGATCTAACAAGTGAATTAGCTGAATTAGTTTCAATTATACCATCTTTATTAATTGTATATGTATATTCTTCTTGCTTAATTTGTCCAGCATAATCATATAAAATTGACCATGATTGGTCATTGTTTAATGAAAATTGTGTAACGAAATTGTCATTTGGATAATTTATATCAATAGAATATGTATCAGTTGCTTTATATGTAGCAGCATTTGCTCCTACTTGTGTTACTTTAAAATATGTTCCATTATAATTATTTGAATAATCATCATGAACAGTTAAAAAATATTTAGAAGAAGATGAATCTGCTGGTTGCATTGAATTAACTACGTAGTTTATATATTCTAAAATAGTGTAATTTTGTTTGGCTTCTAAATTAATAACTTTATCGTTGGATGCAATTAAATTATTATTTATATTATCAGCTAAATTTCGCATTCCTGTAAAAATTTGTGTTAGCCCATAATTTGTGCTATTTAATAAATTAAGTAAAACAGTGCTGCCTTTTGAAGTTCTTGCTGCAAAATTATATGTTACAGCATTCAATCCTATGGCATCACTGGTGCAAGATAATGTATAAGAAATTTTTGAAGAGTTCATATCCAAATTAGAAGATAAATTAGTAATAATACATTTCTCTTCTTTATAAATATAATCTGGTGCATTCCAGTCACCATATTTAAGAATTATTTCACGATTATTTGCAGCTTTACTAAAAATTTTATCTAATAAATTTGGATCTTGTCCAGTTGCAACTTGATATTCAAAATTCAAGGTATAAGTATTTACTGTTCCATTAATTTTATTAATCATAATTGATTTCATAAAATTTGGATATGTCGCATTTGTTTTATAGTCTCCACTATATGAACCAAAAGTAACTCCACCTATTGTTGCAATAATAAATGGAGATTGAACTAATGTATCAATAGAAAGTAAATCTTTACTCATAATAATATCCTTTAAATATCAAATTTAATACTACTAAATGTTGGAATTTTTAATATCGTCCCTTCCTTTAAATCTTCATACGGATCAAGTATATCATTAAATGTTGCAATTATCCAAAAATAAAGAGGTGAATTAAAATAATATAAAGAAAGTGAATCTAAGGTATCTCCTTTAATAACAGTATGTGTTACATAACTTGTTCCTTCTTTTGTTAATTGAGCTGTAAGTCCGTAAACATATTTTTCATCGAGTCTATTATAATAAATTGGAAATAAAGAGTAACGTGATACTCTTTCATATTCTTTATATTGTTGCTTTGATAAAATCGGCGTAATCATCGATATACCTTCTTTGTATTCCAAACATTTCGTTCTAATGAACTATCGAATCCACGAAAACTACCAATTTCTCGTACTTGCATTGCATCATATGGATCCACTTCTTCAACGGTAAAACTTATACCAACATTCGCATACTTATTATCATCCATAATTGGTAATTCATATGTTACCGATACTCCACCTTGTACTATTCCCTTAATAAATATATCATTACCAAACCGAACAGCAACTAATGGTGGATCGACTAATTTTTGTGCAGATTTATATACAGGTAATGCGGCAGCTTGAATTCTTTTAATTAATATATCAACATAATCATCCTCTACCGTAGTTACGATATTACTTAAAGTCTGATTCATTTGTATAAACATGTCTCGATGCAATTTTAAATCGACTTGCAAACTTCTTGGACCGGAACTACTGTAAGAATAGATTGGTGCTGACCTTGACATAGGAGTGCTAGATTCAAATTTTACCTGTGTGGTATCATTTATAGTTTGATTAAATACAGGAAGAACCAAAAATTCCTGTGTATGATATAAGTAAATGTAGTTTTCGATTAACTGCAATTCATGATAATCTTGCATATTTTATCCATCCCCTCATTGCAGCATCTTCAATATCTTTATCTACGAATCCTAAAATATCTGTATTATCTAAATATGGTCTATCTTTTATTCTTAAATATAGTTTATATAAATTATATCGTAAATCCGTATCCCAAACACCTTTAACAAAATGCTTAAGATTAGGACTGTATTGTATTGCATCTTCTATACGAGATACGTTATCATCTATATATTCTCGTGTGTCAATCGTATAACGTAATAAATATGAAATTAACTTATCCGAAAATGGACACTGTTCCGGATCCGTAGTTTCTAATAAACTTGGTTTTGAAGTAAATATTCTTGATATATTTGGTTCTGATAATTTCTGTAAATATTCTGCATTTATTGTCTTATGATTTACAGCGTTTGAAAAATCTCCTTCTAATACAACAAGCTTTGAGTTAAATGAATTTGGAACTTGTATAGCTAGATATAATCTACTTTCAAAATCTTGAAGCTCTTTTGATTTTTCAACTGAAATGCCTTTACTTATATCAGGTATAATATTACTAATGGAGTATGTTATTGGATTTTGAAAACTACAAGATGCTACTTGTCGTACATCTTCTTGTAGTAAATCCGTAAATAAATCACCACTCGTATTTTTTAATAATACTTTATCATATAAAATAGATTTTAATAAAATAGGGAATGAACTATCAAGTGCTATTGTATATGTCTTATTATATTTAATTGGGATTAAAATAACTTTAAACTTATCCGATTTTTGTTGTAAGACTTGGTTGTTTTTATCCAGTGATAATGTTACATTATCTGCAAAATTATAATTAAAACAATTATATAGACTCATTAAATCCAAGTTATATATATCTCTTAAACAACGTAAATATTCTCCTAAATATTTATGTGTCTGTTGATCGTAATAACTTGTATTTGAAACAAATTTATGTGTAATATTTAATGTATCATCACCAAAATTATAATAATTAATAAACTGAGCTTCTGCAACTGGTTTTTTATAATATTGAATAACGTCATCAGTTACTGTTAATCCACCAATGCCTTTTTCATCTGGTAAATATTCCCATGCACCTGTAAAATCAGGATTACTGATATCTCTAGGAACCCAATGTTTTGCCTCATAATCGTTATCTGTTGTTAGAACCCATTCATTAACATATAAGTGGTCTTCTACCATTTGATTATGTTTTAATCCACGAAAATAACCAGACTTAGTACATTTAAATATAATATTTTTATATATGTAATAACAACCTTCAAGAATAAAATCATCCGTATTGATGACCGGATAATTTGGTAATGGGGTTTGAGATAATAAATATTTTATATATTTTGAAATCAACGTATTTGTAAAATATCTTTGTTTCATATTATTACCTCTTTATCTAGATGTAATTGGAATCTTTTCTGTACCTGAATTTTTTACAATTACATTTAAGTTATTTGTCGTTGGTGTAGAGCTAACTTTTATTGGAATACCTTTAGTATCATCAGACGCATTGTCAAGGAACCTAGATAATCTATCGTCTTCGGATTCGCTTCCAATAAGTGCAAGAATAGCAGCTTTTACGCCATTCTCTATGTCCTTTGAATTAATCGTAATTGCCGAACTTGTGGACGCAATAGTTACTGTTTGTGGTGCTGAATTTTGTTTTAATGAATTTAGTGATTCAGCAGCAATTTTAAATGTTGTATCACTACTTCTAATAATAACAGGAAGTGCATCCGTTGCTTTTATTGAAATTGGAACGCTATCTGCAGATGAAATTGCTACTTTAATATAATTATTTCTAACATCAACTGGAATTGTTCCGTCAGTAAACATTAACGACTTAACAAATCCTTTACCAACAACAGACTGATTACCAAAAACTGTTGTAAAAAGATTTGATAAGTTTCTATCAATCGTTCTAATTGAACCGCCATTCGAAGTATCATATACCGCAGCAAGTAAGGCGTCTTTAACCCAAAAGAATTCATTTCCATTACCATGTTTTGAAGATGCTGACGTTAATGCTTCATACGCATTTTCTGCTGATTTTGCATCGTCTTGTGTGTTTTTATTTGTAATTTTCTTGGTTTCTTCTGAATCGTCAACCGCTCGACTTAAAGTTTGATTCGTCATATCACTTTGATTAGTATTACTAACATAAGTGCTTGTTGACGTTCCACCTATAACAGTTGATAATAGATTACCAATATTCCCTCTACGGGTTGTTTCTCTTGCATTCCAACTACCCAAGTCAAGGCCACCACTAGCGCTTAAACCTTGTAATATATTAACTACTAAGCCTAATCCTTGCGTAATTCCAAGGCCCATTCTTGCAAGGTCCCCAACTGTTGTATTTAAATCCAAACCGAATCCAGCTGCATTAACGAATGGAATATTAATGTCAGTTCCTTCACCAGCTAAGAACATTAACGTTTGTCGCATGGCATATAATGCTGGATTACTTGTAAAATCACTTGCTACACCAAGCAGTGCATTTGAATAAGCAGTATTTAACATTTCAGAAATATTAGATCTGCTCATTAAATTTGAAAATGATAATTGATTATTAACTTCGTTAATTAAGTTCTCGTAAGTTAGTTGATTTCCTGCAATTGTCTGTATATCTGAGGAGGTTAAATTAGTTATAGAACGGAAATCTGAAAGAGACATTCCGAGGATATTTCCGTAAGCACCTTTTACGACCTGGTTATCAGCATTTTCTGCAATTTCTTTTAAATACTCAACCATGCTCTGTAACAACTTATTTGTATCAGAAGCATTTAATCCATTGGTTAGCAACGATGCATAACTTAATCCAGCTCTATTTGCAGACATTGCAAATAATGTTTGTAAAGACGTGTTACTACTTAAACTAGTAACATCACCTGTTGCTAAGTAGTTTAAGCCTTGTGCAATATTAGTAACGGTATTACTACTCATTCCAAGTGAGCTTAATGAACCTAACCATTTTTGAACAGTATATTCAAATTCTGCTGATGCATTACGTCCAAGCTGTGCATTAGCATCAATAATAGCACCAGCAACGCTGCTTGATAAATCTGATAGATAGCTTGTATCTTCATACATGCTATTTAAGAATTTAGTTAAACTAGATTCAATACCTAATCTTGCAGCAGTCGAATCTGCCTGTTGTAATTTTATTAATCTTAATAAATTTGAATCGAAGGCATTAAATGTACTAGCAATTTTTTCCGAAATTGTAGCTAAAAATGCGCGTTGCTCGAGGTTATATGCAATACCTAAATTGGTAGCTTCAACTAATTTATTTATTACATTTTCTGTTTTAACAAATGGATTTATTGAAAGGTTTGTTGTAATAAGATCTGTTGTTGATTCCCATGTAAGACCAGAACCTTGTAAACGAGCATTTACTTTACCAACATTTTCTGTTAGTAAAGTAAACATCTTTTCATATGCTTGGTTTACACTATTTTCAAGTTTTACAAAATTTTCTTCTCTTTTTTTACTTAGTTCTGTTTCTTTTTCACTTAACGCTTCTAAATGTGTTCGCTCTTCTTTAAGTTGTGATTCTCGTTGCTCTGCATTTCTTTTTTCTTCATCAGTTAAAGAATCATAAGATAGTGCAATTTCTTCTAACTCTTCATTAATCTCATTTAATCTTGAAGATCTTCTAGCTTGCTGTTCTTTTCTTTCCTGCTCCCGTTCGTCGGAAGACTGCATTCCGGTAAATTTTAGAGCTTTATTAATTCTATTATATTTTTTCGACTGGTCATCTGCAATTGCTTGCTCTTCGTTTATTGTTCTAAGCTCGTCTGCTTGTTTTTCGAGAATCTCTTTTTGTTTGACACTATTACCAGCAGCTGCTTTCAATTCTTCATTATATTTTTTACGAATAGCAACTTTATGAACTTCTAATTCAATAGAGGATTGTCTGGCTAAAGTAGCTCTTTCCTTCATCGAACGAGATTTATTATATCTATTATCTAGATTTTCTCGATACTGATGAACGGTATTATAAGACTCCATAACCATACGGTCAAGAATCTGTTGACGCTTTGTTTCTAATTCAATTCGTTGTTCATTTGATAAATTTTCAGCTTCTAACTTTTTCTGAATATTTTTAAGATTTGCAATTTCTTCGTTTTTTGACATAACTTCTAAAAACTTTTGTTGCATTCCAGCCATCTTAGCTAAAGAGTCACGTTGATCTTTTATATATGTATTAAAATCAAAACCAATACCTTTTAAAATATCAGAAATTTCACTTGTGCCACTACCGTTGACATTGTTACCACCAGATGAACCGCGTGAAGATACTTGGTTTTGAAAATCATTAGCCATTTAACCACCCTCCTTTACTTTTTAGATTTTACTTTACGATTTGCGTCTTCAATTATTTTATTTTGTTGTTTGATATCATCTAAAGCAAACTCTAATAAGTATGCTCGTTCGGTTGGAGTTATATCTCCAATATCATTATAAGAGGTATTTATACGTTTTGAAATTTCATATCTCTCACGAATTATTTCTTTTAATCTAACCGGACCATACGGACGACCGTCCTCAGTCAATGTTGGGTCCAAAAAATTCACCGTTGATGCGAAAGGTGCTATTATAATCTAACCCACAAGTAGGACAGGTATGCTCTATTTGCATATTTACCCCAAAACTTTCTACTAACTTATTAACTTTTTTTACGATGTAGTTAGTGTCCATCATTGGTAACTGTCTTACAAAGTCCTCTTTTTGAATTGGATCATATTCATGTCCATCAATTGTTTCAATTAACGAAACAATATTAAAAAGCAGCGAAGAATCAATTGCTTGACCTTTTGACTTTTTTTGTAAGGCTTTATTTTGCACTGTTACGTCGTCAATAATTCTTGGAGTTTGAATATTTATTTTAATCTTCTTTTTTGTTCTTGGTAACTCGAATTCAAACAATGAATTTAAATCTTGTAAGTCACAATATTTAACATCCATATTTCCAAGATCAATTTTTTCATAAACTGTATTCCCACAATAAGGACAAGATGTTTGAATATCGTATCTGGTTCCATATGTAGCAATTCTTAAGTTAATAAGACAATACTGATAATCAGCTAAACACATATCATATGAAGAAATGCCGGGACTTTCAACAAAACACTCGTCTATAATGTCACACATTGCTTTATAAGGCCTTTCCGATGGTGAAAGTCGCCGCATCTCTTGCGTTGTAGTCATTGATTTTAATTTAACAATTGGATTTACTTTTTGAGAATATACTTTCCCTTTTGATGGTAATTCAAATTCTTCAGCGATTGTGTAATTATCCACAAGTTTCACTCCTTATATAATAATTATATAATATAATACAAGACACCATAATTTTAAGTATTTAATTTTCATTATCAGGCATATCAGAAAGTATTGAAATTTGGTCATTATTTGATTTATTACTTGATGCAAATCTAACACCTTGAGTATTTCCTTTTTGAAATCGTGTTCTTTGTTGATTATAAGAAACGGCTTTATCCATAATATCTTTTTCACTATCAAGTGTATCGTTGTCTTCCATGTCATCAAAAGACAATTGATACGGCTCTTCATATTCTTTATCATATATAGCCGGATAAATAATATTGGCATATAATTTTTTATAATGCTTTTCCATATAATTGATATATGCCCAAATAACTCTTGCAACTCTTAAGACCCAAGAATTATTACTTAATACTAATAACACATGTTTACAACTACTGCCTAATTTATCATGAGGATTTGTAATATTAGAAGGTCTATTTTCTGGTTCTGCGCTATTTTGTCCTTGTTTACTACGCCAATAATTATAACGATATCTATAATCGGGACAACTGCAATTTATAAAAATATCATTACTATTGAATGCATTAATGGCTGCACGAGAAACTTCTCTTAAAGTGCATATTCCAGAACGTTGCACTTCCTTTTTAACTAAATCTAAAAATCCTACGTATGATATTTTAACTTTATAATTATCTGTTTCACCATGAACAGGAATATCTATTGTTAAGATATCTTTTTTAAATAACTTATCCATATCAATAGCATTCATGGCTTGAACAGTATTTTGAATTTGTGACTTAGTTCTTCTTTTAAATCGTTCATTACCTTTAGTGGAGGACTTAGATTTAGCTATAAATTGATTACGGTTATCTTCAGTTAATATATGCATTATCTATATCCTCCTATGTATACTTACATATATATTTATACAATTTATTGCATTCTTGATACCTTATAATTACCAGTAATATACCCCCCCCCCCACCGTTTATAAACGGTGGGAACTTCTTTCCAGTTAGGTTAAATTAACGTTCTTTCTTGATAATTATTTATAACGTATACTGCTTGCCCAACATCATATATAGGTAAAAACCCCATTGATAGTAATAGAGTTTCGTTAAGCATTCCTTTACCAAAATGTGTTCCAAGTAAAGAATCTACACCTTTTTGCCTTACGAGATTATCCGTAAAATGTTTAAATGGATTTAACCTAACCCAATGTTTTGCAATACTAATTCTTTCAAGCGTAAAGCCTAATTCTTTATATATTTTACCAGAGAATTTACTGTTGTCACAATAACTAATTATACTTGTTGCAACACTTGTTTGTAAAAAATACTTAAATAATTTACTTACACCACCGTATACAATAGAACCTGATTTTGTACATAGCCGTAACAATTCGTATTCAAAATTTTTATTATATCTCGGCTTTCTAAATGTCATTACTTGAACAATCTCACCATTATACTTTAATGCTAGATTATAAGTTGCATTTCGACATGCTTTTTGAATATGATACTTATTTAAAAATGAATTTGCGTCTGCACAAGATATACTAACTATTTTACACTTACTTGCTCTTATTTTACTTTTATTTTTATCAATTAGATTAAAAACTGTATCTATATCTTCCCAATCATAAATAACTATATATCTATAGTTATTTATGATTGCAATATTACGGTTCTTTGAAAAATAATCCTTGTTAACAGGAGTTCTTAGTGGAACAAATGATGTATTATATAATGCGGTAATAGCTACATCTATAAGAATTCCATTTACACAAAATCATAAATATAATTCTCTAGAATATAATGTTCAAAAAATGATTCACCTAATGCTATAAGTTTTTGTTTAACGTAACTAATTTTATTACAATTCATAGATCACTTCATAATTAAGATGATTTTCCTTGGCAATCTGTTGTTTTTTAACGTCTAGTTCTGTCCAAACATAAATAGCTTTCTTATAAAAATCTGATGTTTCTGCTTTTATCTTTAATTCTTCAAGTAATTTAGCGTCTTCATCACTTTCAGAATTGTAAGGATGTCCACAATGTGTCCAATGTAAATTTAACTCAATAAATTGATCTAATGATTTAATGTAGAAATCACAATTAAATGGATATCGAGTATCTTTATATTGACGAATAATATCATCTTCGCCATATATTTGAATTAATGAATTATAGTATAGTTCCTCTGGTAATAAAGTGTTAAAGGTATTATGTTGTCTTTTTGTTTCGTTAAATTTCTCTTGAAATTTCGGATCTTTATGTATTACAGACAACCTATCTTTTGTTTCTTGTAGAACTATTCTGCTTTTCATGGCAGAAGAAATTTTCTTTTTAGCTTCTTCCGAATGATGTTGGTCTATCTTCGAATTTGATATTTTTCGTCTAGTTTCTTTAGAAACTTCATGTCCCATTTTTGATTGAGACATCTTTTGTTTCGATTCTTCAGATATTAATCTCCCAACATGTGATTGTGAAATTTTTCTCTTATGTTCTTCGGATAAAGTTCGTCCAGTCAATACATCGGATATGTGTTTACTAAATTCTTCTCCACGTTTAACTCCAATTTTCGAAGAAGATATTTTAGCCACGGACGTTGATGTATCTTTCGTTAACCCTTTATTCCATGCAGTCATGCCCTTATGACTTGCATTAGTATTTCCTAAACTCCAACCATCGTTTAAATAATAAGGTAATTCTTCTGGATCTATGACTTTATTAACACCATCTTTATTAATATATTTTCTACCCTTTTTCACAAAATTCTCCACATAAAAATACTAGTGATCAGATATTTCCAATCACTAGTATATACTATTAGTTAACTTTTTTCAACTCTTAAAATATGTTATCCTTCAAATAATGTTGACGTATCAAGCATTGCGTAATCATATTCAATTGTTGCACTTATCTGGTGCTTATCACCATCTGCAGCTGAATATGGACTTTCCTGGAGATTTGAAATCCAACAACCTTTTAAAATCCACTTGCGGTGAGGAGCATAATAATCAGGTGGATACTCAAGTAAATAACAATCTTTCTTATATTGTGTGCGCTGTAAACTTGCTACTTTCTCTGTATAAACATCGTAACTCATATGTTGCCAAGCCATAAGAATACTTTTAACATCTGCACCAACATAATCGTTAAACTGAAGTTCGCCATTAGAGAATTCAGGAACTCCAGCATACTTTAATTTACTGTTGCCACGTTGAATCTCTACAACATTTTGTTGGAAGTGAGGAATAAACGCACTTGTAACGGATATTCTTAATATGTTTTGTGCGTCCTTAATTTTTGCATTAGTTTCATTACCAAGCATGCCAGGACGAATAAGATCATCAATATTTGTAACAATAAATTCGTAGTTATTATTTCTTTGAACTTCATACAATTCGGGTCTATCTGCTAAATGATAAGTACCAATTTGTTCAATAGCCATCTATATTAACCTCCTGTTAATCTGTATATGTTATTTAATATATTCGTATACCGATTGACCACAATCATATATTTCAACGAATTTGTGATCTAACATAATCTCTCTATTAGAGGTTCCTTTACCATACTTGGTACCTAACAACTGATCAGCACCTCTTTGATTTAGAAGATTATTTGTTATATGTCGTTTACCATTATACCAATGTTTGGACGGCTTTCCAACATGTCTGAGTCTAAATCCCATGTTTATATAAACTAATCCCGAAAACTTCGAGTTGTCACAATAACTAATTACTGAAGTAAATCTATAAATTTTTTTAAAATATTCAAATAGCTTATTTGCTCCACCAACAACCATAAAACCAGATTTAGTACAAAGTCTTAATAATTCGAAATCAAAATTCTTATTATATCTTGGTGCTCCAAAAGTCATTACTTGAATAAGTTCATTATTATAAAAAAGTCCTAATCTAATCGATTGATCTTTGCAACTTCCTTGTAAATGATATGCATTAAGAAATTTATCTGTTTCTAAAATACTGATTTCTTTTATAATACATTTACGTGCATATATTTTTTCTTTGTTAGAAATAATATCTAACACTAAATCTATATTATCCCAATCCCATATATGAATACATTGAAATCCATTTTCCTTTGCAATTTGAGATTTACGTAGATGATACTCTTTATCTTTTTTATTTTCTTCTTTAAATAATCCCCAAGTACTATTATGTGTTGCAAATGGATTAATTTCAACTAAATAGTTATTTATTTTAAAATCATATGAATATCTTTCGAGACTAAATTCTCTTTCATATTCAATATGTAAATTATCAAGACGTTTTGCAAAGAGATTATTCGGCTTACTATTATTAGAAAAGTTTCTTGCTTCTGATAACATACAAGTATATGGAACACCATATTTTCTTAAACTTGTATCTTGAAATTTTTGTTTAAATTCAGAGGTCTTTGAATAATTATCGACTCCATAAGTATCTTCAAAATGCTTTTTTACTTTCTCTTTGCATTCCTCAGATTGCATATAAACTGGTACACCATAACGTTCTAAATTAATTCGTTTTACTCGTTCAGCGTACTCTTTTGTTTTACTGTAGTGCTCTTCTCCGTAACGTTCTAAAGAAGTCTTTTTAGCTTTTTGAATAGTTTCTTTAAGTGTCGCTACATTTTGTACACCGTATCTTTGTAAATTCGTTTCTTTTACTTTATTAAAAATATCATTGTAATATTGCTCATACGAACCATATTTTTTAATAATGTTTTCTTTACGAGTTTCTAAAACTTTTTTTGATTGTGCTGGAAATTCAACTCCAAAATTTTTTAAATTTGTTCGTTTCTGTTTCTCTATTTGCTGTACTATTACTTCTTTGGACTTCTTAGAATTTGTTTCATGTGTTTTATGATTATGATAATTGTAATAATTTTCCAAGCTGCCCCAACGTTCTTCTAGAGTTCTTTTTCTTTGTTTTACTCGTTCTTCTGTTGATTTCTTAATACCAAGATAATCAATAAATTTATGAAATACGTGATAAGAAATGAGATTAAATTTTTCTATACAATCTGATATTGAATGTTCTTTATAATAAGATTCAAATTCGTCTTTATCTATTTTTGATGCAAGCTTTTCAATATCTATTTTCTTCGCCATAAAATGAATATCTCCTGCTTGGAAGCTCAGCGGGCCGGCCAGCACCAAGCAGGAGCTTCCATTTTATGTTTATTTATACAATTATTCCGAAATACTAATCTCATCATCCTTTAGAACGATGTCAACATAAAACACTTCCACTGGATATACTGGATATAGAATGATTTTAAAACACAAAGTGGCTTTCTCACCAAATCGTTCGTGGTTTTTATTTAGTGCTAATTGATATCCACTAATTCCCATACCACTCTTCATTCTATCAAGTGTTGGAGTAATTGCTGCTTGTATATTTACCCACAGCTGCTCACTATTTGGTTCATATGTCATTCTACGACATGTTCTATAAACAAGTTTCTTAACATCACTTACTAAATTTCTAATATTTAAGAATGAAGTTGCTTTAACCCCATCTTTATTAGATGCTAGTGTTCTATTACCCCAAATCGTTTCACCATAAGGATTGATATTAGTAATAGGATTAATAGCACGAACTGACATATACTTCTGATCTGGTTTTTCACTAACCATATAATCTGCTACGCCATTTGGAATAACTGTTGTCATACCATTTGTTGCAAGATTTGAAACAATACCACGAGTTACACCTGCAATAGCTAACCAGTTTGGATATGTCTTAATCGATGTTGCCAATGCGCTTAGATATGCAAAACTTGCTGGTAACCTAATTGTAGTTAAATTTATCTTAGAAGTATTTTGATTTGGATCTAACGCGGTATCATTAATATCTTTTTCTGAACTAACTCTAGTGTATTCTGCCCATGGTGTAAACATTGCACCATACGAATATGGATCAACTGCGGCACTACCACTTACGCCAGGTAATTCTCTAATTTTGTAAATAATGCTTTCGGGTCTATCAGGATTGGTTTCTCTTAAAACATTATCAGTATGATCAATTAGTGCAACACAATCACCACGAACTTCTGCTAAACTTAGCATTGCATTTACAAGTTTACCATCTGCATATTCATAGACTGGATAACCACCAGATGTTAGATATTTAATACTATAATTGCCCTTATCATCAAGTCCACTAGAATATTGAGTTGTTGCATATACCGTTTGTAACGCAGTGTACATATCAACAATTGTTTTACCAGACACGGTTTTATAGTAGTTTGCTTCCTGCTCAAATGTTGGATTGTCTTCATCTGCTAAACTAATATATGTTTCTGATTTAACAGTGTACTTAGGATATTCAGTTATCCAAGAAGAGTCAATTTTATATCCCGTTCCATCTGATGAAATAAATTTGTCTGCGGCTTGTACTTTTTCATAATAAGTAAATCCTGCAGTATTCCAATCCTCTGGCTCTTCCTCATATTTAACGTAACCATCTGCAGTTCGCTCATAACGGTCTTCTCCAGAAAAACTTGGTGAAGCTGGAAAAATGTACTTAACTGAAATTGATTCACCTGCAACTAAAGCGACTGATAATGTTATTGTTCCACTGGAAGTATCCACTGTATAGTCAGCAGCTTCACCTTCGGTAAGTGTTATATTTCCTAATTCGGATTTCTTAACAACGACCGTGTTAACAATTGTTTTACTGCTAATGGTTTCGGATTTGGGTTTTGCAATTTTATGATCACCAGTTAAATTTGAGTATACAAAGTCCTCAGTACTTGAATCTTCTTTCGTTTGCTTTGCTTCAAACGAAGCATAATTTGCATTTTCAGCTTCATTATAAATATATGCATCAGGATCAGTTATAAGAGTTGTTGTTTGATCTCTAGTTACTGATTCACTTGAAACTTTTTCAAAATATAAATACTCAGGTGATTCATTAGTTGTATCATCTTTTTTAATTTTATAATAATTAGTTCCTTGATCCCATTTCGTTGAAGCGGCTTTTACTAAACCAAATGTTGGAACCGTTCTTGATACAATTGGTACATAAGTATCAATCTTTTTGTAATAGTTTTGATAAGTTGAACTCCAATCGGATGGTTCAGATTTAAATTTAATTTCCTTTAATTCTGGATCCTTATTTACTCTTTCAAATAAAACAGGAAGACCTGCAATTAATAATTCCTTTGCCATAACGTAGGCTGGATCCTCGCTTCCGGCATAAAACATTACACCATCAAAAGGAATTGCTTCTTCATCAAACGTACTACCAAAACCACCACTTGATGCTAAATCAGTAAATCTCTGATCTTCTTCAAATACTACACCCTGTTTACCACACATATTTTCAAATTGTGCCAAAGAGGTAAACAATGTAGGTTTATTCGGTTCAAGACCTATATAATCGCCTAAACCATTATCTTTATATAAGTTAGGATTTATCTCTCTATTGGTTTCTACAAAGCCTGGAATATAAACAATATCGGTATTATCACTAGCACCACTTGGAGAGGTTAAATCTTGTTCTTTTATCTCAATGTAAGGCATTTATTCATCTCCTATCATTATCATTAATTTTAACTAAGAATTTATTTTGATTCCAATCGTTAAGACAGTTCTGTATCTTTTACATAAACTTCAGGCTCACTACATATTTTATAGTTGTCTTTATATCTGATATCCCATAAGTATGCGTCGTCAATTGTCAATTGCAATGACATTCTTGTAAACTGTCCTGCAATAAGTCTTTCTGGAATACTTGAGTTATCCGAAATATCACTTTGTAGTCTTATATTTGAATCGTGTCTATAATTCTCATCGTGATATGGAACAGTAATCGTTAATTTTGGATAATTTATAATATTAAATACAAGATTTCTTGTATACTCATCAGCTTGTTCGAAATATCTTGTATACACATCCAACTGATAGGAGATACTAATAGGTATTGCATTTAATACAACCGATGTATTTTCATTATATTTTAATTTAAGTCCATTATAACTTAATGGATGTTTAACCAAACCCTGATCCAATATTGTATATCCACCTGGTCGAGTTAATACAAGTAATGGCAATTGAATTGGATTATCATTATTATTATCTGCGACTACTTCAAAAATTCTTTTTGTATCGTCTGGACCAACGATATGTAAGTTACTATCACCAGTCCATTTATGCAATTTTTCAAGTAATGCTTTATCGTATAACTGCACTGACATTAAAACCAACCTACTAGTTTATATAGTTTTAAATACATTTTAAGATTTTTTTGTAAGATTATTAAAGTCTTTCGTATTATTGGGTACGGTTTTATTTGTAATGTACCGAATTCTGTAATTTTTAATAAATCAGCAACCCTAAACTCTGTTTTTGGATATTTTATAGTATTTGGTATAATAAAAAATATCATATCCCCTTTTACACGATATTTTACTTTATTTATACCTAACGTAAGTAACTTTATATAATCTATTTCAACATCTAATAAATGATATAAATCGGTATTTAATCTTTTTACTTGTTTTTTATCAAGATCAAATAAACAAGATACTTTAAATTTAGATACTAGTAATTTAATAAAAGTTCGAGTTACCTTTAAATTTCGTATACTAATCGTATATATCATTTTACAACAGCATCTATTGCCATTAAAATACCAGCTAATATAGAATAAATATTTTTTGGATCTTCAATGACTTTTTGATTTAAGAAAGTCTTTTTTCTATTATTTATATCTGTTTTACTTTTTGCTTTTATTTCGTTTACGTATTCATCGTATTTTTGCCATGTGTCATCGTGATAAATAACTAGACCTTTTAACCCATCAAATAAATAAGCATCATCAAAAGAACCTGGATTCTTTTCTGGTTCCGATGGATCATATATAAAACTTGCCACCATCGCAAGTACTGTACCTTCTTTTTTTAATGATTCCGGCACACGCTCTGGTGAATAGTAATACTTATTTTTATCTTTTAATATTTTATTCTGTTCTGATGTGGATAATATAGTAGGAGCTTCCACTGTGTTATCCATTATTTGTTTAAATGTAGTTATATAATAAGTCATATCGGATTGTTTTGGAACATACATATTTGTAATGTTTCCAGCCATTCCGATTTTTTTCATTTTATCTGAAATAAATTCAACGAAGTCTGCTTCTTCAATTTTATTATCTTTTATATACTTATTAATTGATATTGCAGTATCTTTTATTTTCTTGGATCCATATAATTTTTGCCAATTTTCAATTGTTCCATAAATGGTGTCTGGATCTACATCTTTTTGTGCAAGTCCAGTTGGTTTTATTTCACCATTTATCATGAATCCTTCTTCAGAAATATCTTCCGTATTATCGAAAAATTTATCCAATGTAGAAGGATCTAAAATGCTTTCAAATGCATTTATTGTATATTCGAAGTCTTCTTTTGAACGAGTATATAAAGATTCTAATGTTAAATATTCGTGGTTAATATCTACCAGTTTCTTATCATACATTTGAATAAGTTGTATGAAAAGTTCATTCATTTCAGCTGTTGGCTTAAATTTCAAATTATCAAAAAATCTAATAAAAGGATTTCCATTTATTCCAAACAATGTAAATGAAAATCTAATTGCAGCTGAGATATTTTTTAAAGAAGGTTTATTATATGAAGCAATAATTTGATCAACAATTTGAGATTTATCACCAATTCCACCAGTTATGTATTTGGACTTTTGTTCCTTGGTAATAGTTGGTTCCTCTAATAATCTTTTTTTCATATTATTCATATCCTTCTTCAATATTTAGTAAATTAAATGATGAATGTTCAAAATTATTATTAGATAATTGAAAGGTATCTTCATATTCTGGAACTATTTCACATGCAATAGATGAAGGATAAATCATTGATGTTGCTAAATTAACGCATCTAAATAATCTCCCCTTACCATCATCTAATCCACTTGGAAGAACGAATAAACATCCTTGCTGTATATTTGGAGTATCATAAGAAACATGAATGATTAAACTATTGGGCTGGAGTTCACTAATCCAGCCCAATTTCTTTAGCGTCTTTTGATCTAAATGCTCATTCAATATACAACCAATTAAAAGTGGTTTTGTATTAACATCATTTAAATATTCGGCATACGTTGACCATTTCTGATTTGTATAACGTATTGGATAATACAAAACTTGTATTCCAACAAGTTTTACCATTTCAGAAAAATATTTACGATATAATTTAGCATCCGGAGTTAAAAGAGTTCCATATTTATTTTGAATATTCATTGTTAACTCCTTTAAAGTAAATTAGTTATTTTCGTCAACAGTATCTCCAAACATTTGTTTGATATATTTAAACTGCCATGTTCCTGCAACACTTTTCTTTAACGCGTCCATGTCTTTCTGAAGAAACTCTCGTTTTACTGCGTCAGAAGATTTTCTATAAGACTCTGCACTTGCTCTACCAATACGTGCAATATATTCTTTTAATTCTTTAAATTGGTATTCTGATAAATTTAGAATATCCATAGAATGTTGTTTAATATAATCTTGCACTTCTTCTTTAAAAGCAGTACAGAATCTATTTAACTCATCCACTTTAGTGTCTACTTCAGTCTGATTAGGAACCTCTACGTTCTTTCTGAAATTTATTATATCTTGATATGCTTGTTCAAGATTCTGTTCAAATTTCTTAGGATCGAATTCTGTTTCTAAGACGCCATTAAACTCATCTGCGATTTTCCGAGATGGGAAGTTCTTATAATCACTATATAAAACATCATTAAGATGATGAAATGCAATAGTTATAAAAACGTGGTCTTGAACTCTGGAATACGTAATTGGAATAGTATTTTTATAAAGATATGCAGAAAATCTTGTTCCATCGTCTATAAAGTCATGTTTTGCATCCCTTGTTACATTTGGAATACTTGTTAATCGAACTGCTTCATTAAGGGTTACTTCTTTTAGATTAGTTGACTCGCAACTTTCGACGAAATCCTCAAAGGATTTGTCAAGAACATCTAATAATTCTTTTATTCTATCATTATCCGTTGAGTCTTCTTTGATAATACCTTCCGTAATTAATCTATTTTTACGTACGGTTGTAAATAATTTACAAGAATTCTTTTTATTACCAGTATTCAAGCTTTCACCAAGAAGAATATTACGAGGAGCTAATTTACGACTATCATTTTCAAAAACAAATTTTATAGGCTTTCTTGATTTATCTTTAAAACGAATAATACCTTCAATAATAAATTTATTTCTATTACGAACTTTAGAAATGTTTCTGGTTCTATATAAATCAACATTTTCATAGAGGCTTCTTAAATAGGATTCAGCAACGTCATCAAATGATTCTTCATCAAACTCCGGCATTTCTTCATCTTCCTCGGATTCCACTGGAAGCTCATCACCCGTTATTTCGGCTTTAGTTTCTATTGATACAGGTTTGATTACTTCTTCGGACGAGCTATCTAAGGACTCTTCTTTTTCTTCGGTAGTTGGTTCTGCGCTTACAGTTACTTTACCATCCTCATTAGAAGAAACTTCTAATTTCATATCCCCTGTTTTTACTTCTACTTCATCAAGAGCTTCTGATAGTTTATTTAATGTATCTGTAGTGTCATTATATTCTCTATCTATAGAAGCCTCTTTTAGAGTATCTTGTAAACAAGATTCTTCTACAACATGGATATTGGGATCTGCGTTTATCGTTACCTTGACATATCTATTAAATTCTGCAAGTGTTGGAAGATAACCGTAACTAGCATAGTTATCTGCAAAATCTTTCAAAATATCTATGAAAGAAACTTCATCTCCAGTTCTATCATCATAGAATTTTGTAGAGGTCGTATAATCCTCTGTTAAATCGTTAGAAGCTCGTGAACAAGATTCATTTTGTTCGTTGTTCTGTAAAAGGTCATCTACTTTTTGTCTCTTTGCGGTAAGATTATTGAATACCTTTTTATCTTTTTCATCCTCTAGTTCCATAAAGCCTTTATCTTTCTTACGTTTAAAAAAGTCTTTTTCGGCTTTCTTGAAATCTTTGATAGCATCCTTTGCTTTCTTATACTGACTTGTACCTTTTTGGAGATTAGAATCCTTTAAACGCCGTTTCATATAGGAAGCTTCGGATTCAGTTAAGGAATCTTTCACATCTTTCTTTAAAGATTCAGTTACAGTATCAATAAATGTTTCAGCATCAGCACTTGTTTCAAAGATATCGTCATAACCTTTAACGGAAAAAGTATCATCTTGTGTATTGTGAACAATTATATTATTCTTATATTTATAAGTATCTGCAAGATCTTCATCCATAATTGAGCACTCATCAATTTCACCAACAATTGTATAACCATCAGTTGAATGACAATATGGACATTCTTCACCTACATTTGCAAGATCGGTGTCTTCATCTAGTTTAATATCATTTTTGTTTCTATAGTGCTTAGAATGACAAACAGAACAAGATAAAATACAATCATCTAAATGGTCTTTATCCTCTTCATACTCATCATCATAAATATCGACAAAGTTATCAACATCATCATTATGAATGAAATCATCTAACTCTCGAAGATCCTTTTTATCGGTATTAAAAATATCTTCATCGATATTCTTAAGTTTCTCGAATGCTTCAAATAAATTTAAATTCATTTATTATAGTCCTTTCTTAGAATTTTACGTAAAATTTATGAAAAAAGAAACTAAAGTTCTTTCACCGAGTAATATTATTTTTAGAAACTTATAATACGTTTAATCCATTGGATAAATTAATTGCGTATTCTTCTGTAAATATTCTCGTAATTCGTTTATTTCTGTTTGACCTTCTGTTAAAATATCCGTATCTAATTGCCATAACGAATTTGTTTGAATATATTTTTTTCTCATACGTCCTATAACAATCTTAGCAGTTGCTTTTGACATTCGCATTATAACGTCAATCCAGAAATCTGATTTTACTTCATCAACATTATCATAACGTGGTACATATTCAATTGTAATATTTGATCCTTCTGCAACGGTCGTATTTACGTATAATTTTTTTTCATCGTCCTGATAATAGAAATTTAAATCAGTTGACATCGTATTTTGTATCTGTTGCAT
The DNA here is from genome assembly GCA_947598285.1 of uncultured Bacilli bacterium. Classification (GTDB taxonomy): domain Bacteria; phylum Bacillota_I; class Bacilli_A; order RF39; family UBA660; genus Ventrenecus. Next base: position 5,450 of record CANQFE010000001.1, on the reverse strand, counting down.
CGTCGAATACGAAATCATTCGATTTGCATAATCCGTAAAATTATACATATTGCCTAAGGAGTTTGTAAATTGCCATAAACTAACTTGCATTGGATCTGTTTCTGAATACGACGCAGAGGATTCACTAAAAACTCCATCTGCATTTGCTCTATATACTCTTACAACCGCATTTACTTTGTACTCAGATAAATCAATACATTTTTTATATGGAATTGTTATAATTTTTGTTGAACACACATATCGTTGAATTTCTCTTAAAGAAGAATTAACTATTTTTTGAAGTTGTGTATCATCAAGTTCTAAGTCTAAAACTCCACCAGTGAGTTCCATTTTAATTTCATCCAAATATGCATCCATTTTCATTTGAAACTCACCAACTTTCATTTATTGTGTCTATATTCATATATACAATTTATTTATTAAGTATTCCATATCCATTTACGTTGACCACAAGCATAAATTTCAACAAAACCATATTCTTTCATAAGAACTTCATTATTTGTTCCTTTACCATAATTTGTATTGAAAAGAATATCGAAACCCTTCATTTGTAAAGAACTATCTAAAACATGTTTACTTGTTTTAATGTTATACCAATGTTTACTTATTGAAAGAGAATCTTTTATAAACCCTAAATATTCATATATCTTACCCGTAAATTTACTTTCGTCACAATATGAAATAATAGATTTCGGACTATAATGTCGTAAAAAGTATTGAAATAACTTTTGTTCTCCACCTTTAATACAGTATGTACTACAATATCTAATTAGCTCCCACTCATAGTTTTTATTATAACGAGGTTTACCAAAAGTCATTAACGAAATTAACTCATCATTATAAAATAATCCAATGTTTACTTTTGCATTACAAAACCCTTGTAAATGATTATTATTTAGAAAATCAGTCGTTTCATAATTCATAACTTCTCTAATAATACATTTTCTTGCAGCAATGTAAGGACGCGGTTGTAACAATTTAATTATCTTATTTTTATCATCCCAATCGAAAACATGAATACATTGAAATCCATTTTCCTTTGCAAGATTACTTTTTTCTTTGTGATAATTTTTATCTACTCCTATGTAAGGCGAATAAGGAGAAAATGTTGAATTGTGTGTAATAGTTGGATCTACTTCAACTAAAATATTTCCAATTCTAAAATCATAACTTTTGTTGTGTATTACAAATTCTTGCGTAAATTTTATATTATTTCTTTTTAATAAATTTGCAAAGTCGATATTAGGTTTAGTATTTTTCTTATTAATGTGTGTTTTAATATCCTCACTATTAAAATAACATTCAACACCATATCGATCTAACATTGTTTGAATTTGTTTCTCATGGCCTTGCTTATAAGATTCTTTTAGTGATCCATAATTTTTAATTCTTGTTTCATGCGCTTTTTGCCAATTATGAATATTATCAGGATGATTCTTTATTTCCGTTTCAACAGATAACTTACAAGATTGTTTTCTGCTCTTTTTACAATTAAACGCTTTAACGATTTGATCCATCATATAGTCACTTGGAATATGATATTTCTCACGCATAACTATACGAGGTTTATTACAATCTATGTAATCATAAATAAAATCATCTTTGTTTATTTGTGTTAAATAATATGCCGTAGTATCTTTTCTATTTATAAAAGTCTCTTTTATTTTTTTACTGTGTTCTTTGGAGAAGTTTTCTAATGATCCATATTTTTGTATTTTCGTTTGTTCCGCCTTCATCCGTTTATCTGACACATCTTTACCAATGGATTGAAGGTAATTGCTACAATTACCTTTATGTGCAGTAAAACTATGAAGATTTTTAAACTCTCTTCCACAGATACAACGAAACAAAATTAAATTCCTTTCAATAACTATTTATTATAATATTATACCATAAAATGAATAAAAATTCAACAAAAAAATAATCCTTGGTATTAAATTACCAAGGATTATTTTATGAATATTAGTTAATTAGTTTTAAAATCCTCTGCATTAGTAACCCAAACAGGAAGAGCAATATCGTCATCGTAATTTATGCCGCTAAGTTCACCACTATCTGTGTTGGAGAAGATTATATGTCCTTTAACTAAGAGGTAAGAATGTACATCGCCTTGATCTTCAGTTGCGTCATCAGCATCAACAGCAGTGCGATTACCAATCTCACCACGATAGGTTGAAAGTAGACGCATATCATATAGTGTACTAAATCCTTGAGACATTGTACCATCAGCAAAACCAAGTAATTGTGTAGGAACGATGGCCATATAAGGAGCATATACTCCAGCAGATGTCTGAAGGTCTCCACCATTGACGCCGAAGAAGAACTCATTAGAAGTCATTGCAGGATGTACATAAACCTTAAGGCCCTCAACAGTGCCTGCAAAATAAGGACCATTTACTGCTACAGTACTTGAAGCAGGTGTCCAACCCTTTAAGAAGGGAAGTATTGTAAGAACATCAGAACCAACTACCATATAAGTAGGATTGAATTTCTGTGTTCTCTGATACATAATAGCACGAGCACGAGCAATAATCTGACTAAAGCCTTCATAATACTGGCTACGACTAATTGTACCAGGATTTGCAATACCATAATCTTTAAAGATTAGACGTTTATCCTCTTCTGCACCATTTGCAAGAAGTGCTACACCCTCTGAATCAATCTCATACTGAAGTTCTGCTTGAGCCTGTTGTGCAAGTTGGTCACCAAGGTCAATGCCATAGTCTGTTTTGCTCTGATAAGCTGACATCTGGCTATAATAAATAGCAATTCTACGAGCATGTGCTCTTAGAGGAATACCAACCATGCTAGCTTTTAGAGTTGGAAGAGAAGTAACTTGATTCTTCTGAGGAATCTCTACGTTATCATAGAAGTAAAGTACTTTAACCTTTTCACCATCTTGTAACGAACTAGTTAAAGTAATCGTTGCATCATCAATACTATAATCGGTGGGAGTTTCTAATATTGTATCGGGAGTATCAGCTTTAATTTTAATTACTTTATGAACTGATTTAATAGGAGTCCAATTAAGTTTTATTTCAGTTGATATACCATCAGCTTGAGCAAACTCTTCAACCACTGCGGCGGAAGTATAACGCATTCTATCCTCAGTCATTACACCATGACTATAAGGAGTATTGAATACGTCGTCAACTTTTACGCCACCCTTTGCTGTACCACTTGTATACTTTAAATAAGTTACGAAGCCGGAAAAAGAAGTCATTGGCTGAGTTAACATTAATTCAGGAAGAATTAAGTTAGGTAAAGAAACGTTTGCTATATTAAGGCAAAATTTCTTGTAGTCACCAAGAGGGGACTGAGTTGCACCTTGAGGAGCAACATAATTTTCATTTAAGAACTTAGCGGTGTTATCAAGAACAGCAGCAAGCATTAACTTCTTCTGAGGGCTCATCTTAGCACCATCATGAGAACGCTGATGAATAGATTCTGCAACTGCTAATCTCTTCTTATATGCTTCAAGTAGATTCATATATATTTATCCTTTCGTTATGTTTATAAAAAATCTTCAAGTCCATCAACCTCATCATTTGCATTATAGAAAGTTGATTTCTTGTTTTGATTAGCCTTTACTTTAATTTCTTCATTTGAAATTGGAAAAGGCAGTTTTGAAAGATTTCTCTTTCTTGTCACTAAAGTTTCACAAAGTGTATCAAGTTCGGATATCGATCTAATACTTTTTATATTTTCTTTTAATGTTTGTAAATCAATATTATTCATTTCTGCTTTACACTTAATTAAAGCATTAAATGCATTTTGATACATCTGTTTATACTTATTTTGTTTTTCCAATGCTTCATCTAACTGTATATTAAGTCTCTTCTCATTTGTTTGAGTTTCATGACAAAGATTTTGATAATCTTCTCTTAATTGCATATTAGATGCTTCATTAGTCTTGTGTTCCGATAGTTGCTTAGTTAGTTCGTCAACCAAGTTTCTTAGGTTTGAATTTGTTTGCATCTTCTTCTGAAGACGCTCTTCGAGAAACGTTGTTTTTCGTTGCATTTTGTTAGCTAATTTTTCACTTATCTGCAACTTTTCTTGTAGTTTGTTTATTTGTTCGCGTTGTTCGGATAACTTAACCTCATGAGAAGAAATCACTTTTTTAGCATTTTTAAAGCTTTCATGTAGTGATTGTGAAGCATCTAATTGTGGAGATAACACGTTAAGTTCATCCTGGAGTTTTTCACATTGTCTTTGAAGTCTTGTTTCTTTAGCATAGCTAACTGATAACTTTTCGTTTAAAGTTGTGATATTCTTTTGTAATTCTCTGTTATTCCTTAATGCTTCTTGTAGATTCTTCATTAGATTTGCCCCGTCATCATCGGCTGTAATATCTTCTTTAGATTCTACGTTTGATTCTTTTTGTCCTGAATTCGAATCATTGGATTTTTTATAATCTATGTGCAAGTTATCTAATGTTTGTTCCATTATCTTTCTTGCGTCAGTTGTTGCTTTGTCTAAGGACTCTTGTAAAGCAACTTTGAAATTATCTTTAGTAAGTGATTCAGTAACTAAGGCTAATCTTGCTTCCTTTACCGCTGGTAATAATACTGCGTCGAAAGCGTTTAATTCATATGAGTCAGGTTCTACTGTCTCGTCACCATTCCAATCCTCGGTAACTTCACCATTGCCTCTACTACTAATACCAATTTTATAGCCATAATCACAAAGGCATTTTAGTATTCGACCATTAGGTGTATCTAAGATATCCCAACGTCCATATAGTTTACCATCTTCACCTTTAGTTGGTTTTTCCGGCATACAGATAGCAATTTTCTCCATGTCGGTTTCGCTTCTATCTTCTGGATGACCTAGTTCACCAAAAATACCACCACACGCAAAATATTCGTTCACGATTGGATCGTTAAATGCTTTTTCCCATAGAGCATCTGAATATTTTCTACCATTACGGGTAGCGTTAATCGTATCAGCACATGGTCCTTCAAGGGTTCCTAAAACACCCTTTTTATCAGATGTAGAATATTTAATATTTTTGATTTCACTATTTTCCATTCAATACACCTACTATTTATTCCACTATATGATTATATACAATACTTTTTTGTATTATCGTCTTCATTTTTGTTTGGAGAAGTTTTTCGAAAAAGTATACGAACTTCTCCAATTCCCCTTAATGCTATAGTTAATTAACGTCTTTATTATACGCTCAAGTATATTTAATATATTATATTATTAATATAATATATTAATAATATAATATTAATATATTATATTATTAATTAACTTATATAATATAATATTAATATATTATATTATTAATTAACTTATATAATATAATATTAATATATTATATTATTAATTAACTTATATAATATAATATTAATATATTATATTATTAATTAACTTATATAATATAATATTAATATATTATATTATTAATTAACTTATATAATATAATATTAATATAT